>WGCQ01000253.1 GCA_015493765.1 Deltaproteobacteria bacterium | reverse complement strand
CGCGCTGAACATTCCGGCTGCCATGGCAACCATCAGGGTTTTCATGTTTTCCTTCATCTCTTCCTCCTTGTTCGTCCTTAAAAGATTCATCAATAAGCCCTCAATGACCAGCCCGTGGAACAATCGTCCGCGTTCTCGCACATTGCAGTACCATCAAAATTACCTATGTCACCGCTCAGGCTCCACTGGCTGGCAGTGTCATCCTTGCCGCTGAATTCTTCACCCGGTATGCCGGCATCATTGGTGTACGCAGTGGATTGCACATCACCACACATCCAATACCCCTTGCGCGGAGTGGCCTGGTAACCGGGGCTCAGGTGCAGCGTATCGTTCGGACAGCCTGTTGCGCATCCAATGCCGCCGTAATTGTTGCCGCACCCGCACTGCAACTGGCCAAAGGCATCGGAATTCCCCTGGCCAATGGTTGCGTCCGGTGAATTTGCCCAGCCCGGACACAGGCCGCGCCACGCGGCTATCACCGGGTCCTCGGAGCCATTCAGGTTGCCATGCACCGTGTCCGGGGTCCACTCGTTTATGCAGCCCTTGGTATAGGGCCGGTCGCCATTCCACAGGATTGCGGCGAAACCTACCATGCCCTGGCTGACCACCTTCTGTACTTTACACACCAGTTTTGGCAAGGCCGGATTCGCGCCTCCAACGAACGGCATGGAACTGGTCGTACACTGGCCATTGTTGCAGTCCATCGCGCAATTCGCATCATTGTCAGGGCACTGGATGTGGCACTGGTTGAATTCGTATTTCGTGTTCGCGTCATCCGGGTCCATCCGGGGTTCGGCAGTGGATGATTCCGCATTCAACACCACGCATTTGAACTGGCTGTGGTGGTTCATGCCGCGCCACACGCCGCCATCCACGCAGATAAACGAATCGTTACCCTTGTTGTCCTTGCAGATTGCGTCCCTGGGCGGCAAGCTATCCGCCACCTCGCACAGGCCGTGAGCAGGCGCCGTGTCACCATCAGGAGTCGCCTGCGTGGGAGGGGGCGGAATCCTGCATCCACCCTTGGATTTATCACAGTCCCATTCGGCGAATTCCATGTTGAAATCAGGGTTGTTAGGCCCGTCCGTGGCATCGTATGCCGTGTCCCTGCCGCGCGTGCATTCTTTCCAGTAGGCATTGTCGGAATCCGCGTACTTAACGGGCAATGACCCGTCACAACGGGACAGTTCCTTTATTACGTAACGCCCGTAAGGCTGCCCGGGTACGGCCTCGTACCATCCCTTGTCCAGTTCCATGTAATAGGAAAACCGGGCCATCACGTATTGTTCCGCTGTCATCGCGCCCTGTGGCATGCCGTGCCACTCGGCGATATCCGATACCCCATCATTATTATAGTCCCCACCCTTGGTACACATCCGGGTCAGACCGTTCAGTTCCGATGCCAGGGGGCGGCGTCCGTTGCCATCCAGGGAATAAGCGGGCAGGTCCACGGCCTGGTCCAGGGCGTTCTGGTCATCGTTTCGCACTGATTCATACAAAGGCAGGGGCGCCATCTCGGCGCACATGCCCTGTCCCTGGTGACGGAATTTCGGGTCACCTTTGCAAAGGTATATCTCCAGGCGCTGCTTGTACTCGTTTTCCAGCACGAAACGGTCTATTTTGTGCAGGTTGCACCTGGCGTTTTCCTGCAATGCCGGGTCCGTGGACTCTATATACGTGCGGGCCGGCTCCCTGACCCAGCCGTCATGGTCGGCATCGCATGGTTTTGCCAGCCTTTCGCCCTGGTCCCAATACCAGGTGTCCCGGGTCTCGCAGATACACACGTCGCTTTCGTGCAGTGTGAACGGCCATACGCGACCGGTTTCACCCGGGTCCGTGTCATTGCAACTCACGTAACAGGTAACGCATTTTTGCTGGTCCTCGCGCCAGGCCTGGCCGTCAGGGCACTTTGCCTTCACACACCTTGCGTTTTCACCCACAGCACCCTCGATGCAAAATTCATCGGCCGCGCACTGCAAGTCCTTGCATGTTTTTGGCATTACGCAAATATCAGGGTTCGCGTCTGACTGGACCAGGCCCTCCCTGCACGCACCGCATTTTTTGAACAGGCCGTCGCCGATGCATCGCCTGCCCTTGTCGTAACAATCCAGCTCCTCGCAGGTATGGGTTTCCTGGCAATCACCGTCAGCGTTTTCCATGTAGCCCTCCACGCAGTCACCACAATGGGCAGGTGAAGAATTATCACTCGTTGCCTCCACGCATTCGCGGTGCTGGTTCGCACATTCATCCGCCAGGCTGCCCTGGTTGCCATCGTCCCGGCAGTTTGCCGCGGGTGCCACGCACTCGTCACCCTGGACCACGTAACCATCCAAACAGTCGCCGCAGGTCGCGTCCGTGGAAGCGTCCACCTGGACGCACTTCCTGTGCAACGCCTTGCAGCCAGCGTCCTCACAGGTCTTTACAGGCCTGCAGGCCTGGTTTTCCATGGTGTATCCGCTGACGCAGTCCCCGCAGAACGCATCCGTTGTCCCGGTCGCGGCCACGCATTCCCTGTGGGCCGTGTCACATGACAATTCCAGGCATGTCTTTACCGCACGGCAGGAACCGCTGTCATCGATGTACCATTCCTGGCACTCCCCGCAATGCGCACCGGTCCCATCCTCCACGCACTCGCGATTTTGCGCCTGGCACTGGGCCAGGATGCTGCCAGCAGCCCCTTCATTGCAGTTTGCCACAACGATTTCCTTGCACGCTTTTGCCGTATCGTCCCACTGCCATCCTTCCTCGCATTCCTCCAGGCAATTCGCGACATTCTGGTCATCGACCTCGCATTTCTGGTGGGGCTTGCACGCGGCCTCATCGCAGGTCTCCGGGGGACGGCAGGTCTGATTATCCTGATCACAGATAAGCCCGTCATTGCATGTGCCGTCACGGTCACACGCGCAGCCCTTGGTCCCCGGTTCGCACGAGGTTTCGTCAGATACCGTATCCTGCACCTCCGGCAGCACGTCCGGTATGACATCCACCCGTGTTTCAGATGCATCGAATGTTTCAGCAGCGTCAAAGGTTTCATTTGCATCAAATGTTTCATTTGCGAGATCTGAAACATCATGTGAAACATCGGGTGAAACATCCGTCAGGATATCGGATTTGGCATCCCGTGTATCCGTGCCCCCGCCCTGACCGCCTCCGGCACACCCAATTGCGAGCGCTATGAATGTTATTACAAGTAGTCTTTTATTCCATAGCATCAAAACCTCCTCAATACTCTGTAAAATCAGTGTAGTACACGTACAGGCGGATGTCGGTCAAAGATTGCAAATCCACATCCTGGTTCACCTTTTCATCACGCTGGTTGAATATCAATTCCCATGCGGTGTTGATATACGGCCGGTCTCGTAATTGCAGGTTCCTGTACACATCCGGTGTGAACACGCGGGTGCCGTTGAAAAACGGGTTAACAACGGCCAGGCGCATGGGGAAACGGTAATAATTTACCTTATCCGACAGCGTGTGGATCTCGCTGGTACCGCCTTGCCTGATGTACACGCGTCCCAGGGTATCACCCACGTTGGAGCCTATGATCTCAGCCTCAATGTAATTGATCTTGTGCACACGGGTGACGGGGGACAGGTCCGTGAATTCCGTGGAAAACGGTATGCGCAGGTAACCGTTTTCATCGATCAGCGCGGGGTCCTTCAAGCGCTGGCGCATCATGTCGATTCGCTGGGTCTGTGACAGGGCCGCGCCGTTTTTATCCACCCTGGGGATCCTCAGGATGTCATCCCTCAGGCTGATGATCGCCACCCTGTTCGACGGTATGCCGTAGATTTCCTCGAATTTATAGTACGCGTCCTCCAGGTCGGCCAAATAGTTTTCCAGGTTGTAATCACCGTACTGGATCGAGCGGATCAGGAAGAGTTTTTCCATGCCCTCGTAGGACTGGCCGCTGTAGTACTCAAACACCCTGGTGGCCTTGTAAACCGCCTGCAGGGCCTTTTTGAACTGGATGTCCGCGTTCACGATCGTGTTGTCGCGATAGATCCGCGTGTTCGGGTCGTCGTGCGCGGCCTGGACATTGATCTGCATCTGCTCAGCCTCGATCTGCTGGTCCTCCAGGCGTTTGGCCGTGTTGAACTGCTGCCTGATCCCTCCCAGGGCCAGTTTTACCTGGTGTTCGGCCTTCAGGGCCTGGATCTGCAGGGTCTTCATCTGGAGCAGCAAATTCGCGGTGGTCGCGTTCGAATCCACCAAGGCCACGTCACACTGACCCTGGGTCTGCCATTTCGCAGTATCCAGGTCGATCTGCTCAATATTATGCTGCATCAGGTCCACCGCGCCCTCGGCAAACATGGCATCGAAATTAAAACCTATTGCGGCGGTGGTGTACGTACTGAGTGCCACGGCCGCGGTCGGGCAATCAGTACTGGTTCCAACCGAACACTTCGTCAGGCCGGCCAGGGTGCTGATGATCCCCATGGTCCTGTCAATACCACTGATGATCAATTGTTCCTCGGCAATGGCATCTTTTAATTTCAATTGTTTCTCGCCCTGCTGGTACACGTATTCAGCGGTCTCCGCGATTAGATTACACTGCTGGCTGACCCTGTTGCGTTCTATGTCCACCTGTTTAAGGACGTTGTCCATGTTCTGGTGGATCTCCTGCAGGTCCAGTTTGGCCTGTTCGAACTGGCCCATGGCCTGGAAGATCGCGCCGTTGCCCATCATGCCGCACGGGTCCTGGTATGCCTTGGCCTTTTCGTTGAGGTCCGCGTACCTGGGGATCGCGGGATAGACCTTGCCGTCATCGCCCTTGAACGTGCCGCAGATATTCGCCAACCGGTTTTCGTAATTATTGCGCAGTTGCACCAACTGGGACTGGAACTGGGCCTTGTCCGTTTCAAAGGCCGTGTTGCGGTTGATCGCCTGGTCCTCGGTGAATTTTGCCTCGTTCAGGCGCTGTCGTGCGCGCACATCCAGCAACTCAAACGCGTTTTGTTCCATGCCAAAGGTCACTGGGAAGGGTATGTAGTCCGGCGGCAGGCCGAAATAACTGACCTCGTCCGTAATCGAATCATACACGTTGCGCATGTCCAGCATGGCCATCCTGTACCTGCGCTGTGCCTGGACCAGCACCTGCTTGACCTGGGGCCGGTCTTCGGGCTTCAGCCGCATGATGATCCTGTGCATCAACTGGGACAACAGGATGTCCTCCAGGTAGGTCGCGGTGTAGGCCCTCTCGATCACGGACCTGGATAAATCGGGGCGATTCAGGTTCTGGTAGCGTTTCGCAATCTCGCTGTAGGCCCTGGATTTTTGGGTGGACGCCCGGATCAGCCGGTCAAAATACCAGGTCACGGTTTCCGGGGTTATGAAGTTTTGGTCGTCAAACCCGTAGTTCACGGCCTGCCAGATCTTTGGACTAAGGCTGTAGAAACGGTCCAATACCTCCTGGTAGTACTGCACCGCCTGGTACAGCAGGTACATTTCGTAACCCGCGGCGCCGGACAAATTGATCCCGCCTGGCTCGAACAGGGTGCCCTTGAATGAAACCGCGTTCGAACCTGCCAGGTCGAAACGTGCCGCAAACGCCTTGGAGTACGAATTATCGCCCAGCATGACCAGTAATTCCGCGTAAAGACGCTCGAACCCGTCATGCGGCACCGTGGAGTTCATGCCCGGGTGGCAGGCCTCGGCGTAGGCGAAATTCGTGCACAAATACGCGTTCAGTTCGTTACGCGCCTGTTCCCTGTTGGGCTTGCTGCTGTCAGGC
The DNA here is from genome assembly GCA_015493765.1 of Deltaproteobacteria bacterium. GTDB lineage: Bacteria > Myxococcota_A > UBA9042 > DTJE01 > S145-11 > S145-11. The sequence continues at coordinate 4,197 of WGCQ01000253.1, read as the reverse complement.
GACAGCCCGTCGTCGTAGTGGTGCTGCCAGATCGACAACAGGCAGTCCACGCGGTCCTCCAGGCCTGAAATCGCGCCCGGGTCATAACAGTATGGAACCTGGTCGGAATTCGGCTGGCAGATGTCCGGCGTAAAACCTATATTTTTGCCGTCACGGCTGCGGAATTTCGTCTTGTACCGGAAAGCCTTGTCGATTCCCGCGTAGATCGACGGGAACACGGCCTCCTGGTCCGTGACCGCGTAAAACAGTTTCCCATGCCTTAGGTCAAAACGGTCGGAGTCGCAAAACACCTTGTCCTTGTTTTTGCATCTCCAGGCAGGCTTGTACTGAATTAGGGGACCGCCGCCCTTGCGCCATTTATTCAGGGTTTTTTGGCATGTCCCGTTTTTCTGGCAACCCAGGTTGGCAATTGCCTGCTGGCTCATTGCGCCCGGGTCAACAGTAAAGAATATCACGTTGCTGCCCGCCGGGCACGCGACCCTGTTGTCATTGTCCTCCTGGTACCTGGTCCCGCAGTCATCCTCGTCCGTTCCCAGGGGACAAAGCGATTTCGTAGAACCCGGGCCACCGTCCTCGCAGGTCTTGTCGTCCTTGTAAAAATTGTCCTTTTCATTTTTGAAGACGCACAAATTGTTATTCCCGGTACTCAAAGGCGTATTCGGCGGAGTCTTGGCGTTTTGTCCGCCGTCGAACAGGCCCGTGTCCTCGCACAGGTAATGCACGGCCTCGCCGTCGGTATCCTTTACGTAATGTGCGGTCCCCTTTGGCACCCTGCCGTCGATCAGGCCCAGCACCAGGTCCGCCGCATTGTCCGCCGTAACCTGCGTGTGACCCCATCCCAACACCTGCTGGACCAGGTTCGGGTTGCATTTTACGTCCAGCAGGTCAGAGGGACCCGGGCGATTATCCGTGGGCGTGCTGCCGTCGAATGCGTTTGGAATGCCGTCCCCGTTATCGTCCTTCATGTCCAGGTTCGCAGGCTCACGCTGCAACAGCACGTATCCATACGCGTTGAAGGGCTTGCTGTCATTGGGCAAAAACGAATCATAGGACTCGCGGAAGATCAAAAACATCTCCCTCTGGTTTATCAATGCCCCGTCAATTAGTTCGATCCTGCGATGCCTGCTCTTGCCGTCAGGTATCGGGTTGCCTGGTGCCAGGCTGGTGTTCATGCTGGCAATACTATCAGGCGTGTCAGCATCCACGCCCTTGCCCCATGGCAGTTTCGTGTCCCGGCATTCATACCGGTAACGCAGCCCCGAATTCGGGTCTTTTTCCGTGTTCCTGGTAAATCCAGGGACCAGCCAGGGCAATTTCACCTGCTTAAATCCTTTCGCTTTGCTGCACGTGGTGTCCGTTGAATTCGTGATGTACCGCCCTCCAACGTAAACATCCGCATGCACGCTGTTCAAGAACACCAGGCACACCCCGGCAGGCGTCTTTACCTGGCATTTTGACGGGTCGCCGCCCAATTCCACGGTTATTTCAGGCATGCCAGCATACTGCAATGCGTATTTCGTGTCGATCAGGCCCTTCATTTCTGTGGGTTTGTTCTTGGGGTCCGGGAAATACAGGTTCATAGCAAAGGGAAGCTCCGTGTGACCGGTTGGGATCGGCTTCGACGCCAGGTCGGATGTGTACACGGACAGGCCCAATCTGTTGTTATCGAATGGATAGCACGCGCCCTGTTTCGCGGGACAGTCCTTTTTGACGCTTGCCCATTGCCAGGAACCGGTTTCAGTGGATTTCAACACGGCCAGAAAATCGTTCCAACTGAGGTTGCCGGTACGAAACGCGCCCCAGCGCTGTACCAGGGCATTGCCCACATTTGCCAGCAGGGTCGTGTTGCCACGGGTCTCGGGCGTGGCATCCCAATCAGCCAGGCCCGCGTCGTTGAAATTGGCCAGATAGTGGATCTGGCCGACCCAGCGGCCGTCCGGGCTCTCCACGTACTCCATTTGTACGGTCTGGGTACCCAGTTTGGCGTTCGTCACCTCCAATGTGCCATCCCACCTGGGCACATTGGCGCCGCCCGCCTTTGCCAGGGTCACCACCACTGAGCCGCCGTTTGCAGGCACGTTTACCTTCAAATCCTGAACCTTGCTGGATGAACCGTTCTTGCCCATTTCCAGCCAGTACAAGGGGCAGTTTTTTGTTGGATCGCATTCCTGTCCGTCGTTTGCCGGGTCGTCCTCGTATTCGGGGGCGCCATTCGACGGGTAACGTACGTGGCTGCGCTTGTGTATCGTGAATTCCCTGGATATGTTGGAATTATTGGTAATCGTAAATTCCGCAGTGGTTGTGGTGTTCGAAAATTTTATAACGCTTTTTGACAAACTGAACGTGCCTGGCATGACCTTTTGCGTATCCTTGCCCGGTTTTTTCACAGGCATACACACGCCGTGCACACCGTCACCGGATATGCAGGCGTACGAGGCGGGACACGAATTCGGTTTATCCAGGCTGCACTTCACGCGGCACACGTGCAAGTGACACACTCGGTTGTCGCTGCAATCCCCGTTGGTGTTGCAGTTGCTGTAACAATGCCCCTTTATGCATGTCTGGAATTCCGGGCAATCCACGTCCGTGCTGCACGCAGGCGGCTGCTGGCCCGCCTTTACGCAGGAACCGTCCACGCATTTCAGTCCTCCAATGCACCCGTCCATCAATTTGTCAGGGCCGCAGGGCCTGAATCCCTGGTCATCGGTCAGGCCCGCCTGGCAGGGCGTGTAACAGGGTTTGTCAGCCGGCGGCTTCGGTCCAACGCTGCCCGCGTCCACGCACAGGCCGTTTTCGCAGGCAAGGCCCGGGTAACAGGAGCCATCGTCCTGGCAGGCACAGGCCTTGGACCCCAGGCTGCACGGCATGCAGGTGCCATCCACGCATTTCGTGCCCTTGCGGCAGGTGCCGTCCGAAAAACACGGACCCCCGACCCAGCCCGTAGCATCCACGCAGACCTTACCGTTACGGCAGGTCAGGCCCTGTGCACAGCCACCGCCCGCGCAGGGACAATTTTTCTGGCCCGCGGGACATTCCTCCTTTCTGCAATATCCGTCCTGGCATTTATCGCCCGGCGTGGAACACTTGTATCCGTCCTCGCACGCGCAGCCCGTTGTACCCGGCTCGCAGGAATCCGCCTGGCAGATCCCGTCCTTGCATTTCAATTCCTCGCCCCAGGACGTAACGCCGCATTTATCGCCCTCGGCACAGGGACACCCGTTGGACCCCACGGGACAATCCGGTTTTTTCACGCATTTTCCATCAGTACATATCAGGTTGTCATCACAGGTATCATTGGCCGCGCACGCGCAGTCCAGCGTGCCAGGCGTACAGGCCGTGTCAGACCCCATATCGGTTTTTGTGTCCATTGTACTTAGGTCCCGGCCAGGGTCCGTAATCTTTACGTCCCCTCCGGTATTATTGCCCTGATCCGTCTTGAGTGTGTCCTCAGGACCGGTTGTGTCATTGCCGTTTGTATCATTAACGGAGCCTTCTTTCGTGGTCCCACACGACGCGATTGAGAAACTCAACGCGACAATCAGCATAAAAAACATGGTTTTATGATTATTCGGCATACTAAACCCCCGTATTACGGCATTTTTTCCTCTCATCCCTGCCCATAAATATGAGACATTATCCATTAAACCGGTTGTTTACAGCAACGTAAATCGTTATTTATTTACAGATGAAAGGTATTGTAGATATTTAACGACAAAAATGTTGAATTCACACAACATTCTGTCAATAACCAGGAATATGTCACCACCTCAAAACCACAAATATATCACCACTTCTGGCAAAAAAGAGGGGGTGGAGGCATGGGGAAAAGGTGAGTGCCCAGAGTAGGGATGTGTGGTGGATTTTGGAGGTCATAGTCCCCCCGAGGGGGGACTATGAAATATTCGAATTTGTTTAATCTTGATGGACTCGTAAACAGTCCGATTTTGGTCATTTTGCCCTCTGTAACCCTTTGATTTTATTAGACATAGATTTGCCGATTTTGATTTATTACGAGTTCATCAAATATGGGTGGAATCGATCCGCTCTTCCTCGTACGATACCTTATAACGCATCGCTGAGTTTGTCCCTTACCATGGCGAATATCTCTTTGTGCAGACCATCGGTTACAATATAATTCCTCATTGTCCACAAGGTCTTGGGACTGATGTACGTGTCTTCAGCCGAAAGACTCCCAAT
>WGCQ01000252.1 GCA_015493765.1 Deltaproteobacteria bacterium | reverse complement strand
GACCGTTGGCCGTGGCCGAGGTTTCCGGTTACAACGGGAGCCTTCCCGAAGGCCCGCAGGGCCGCCCCGCAGCAGCCGCAGGCTGCGTCCCGATGCCCGATGCCAGATACCCGAGACCGTGGCCGTGGTTCCCGGTTACAACGTGAGCCTTCCCGCAAGGCCCGCAGGGCCGCCCCGCAGCAGCCGCAGGCTGCGTCCCGGGACCCGAAACCCGAAGCCAGAATTCAGTGACCGTGGCCGTTAGCCGTGACCGTTGACCGTGGCCGTGGTTCCCGGTTACTACGGGAGCCTTCCCGAAGGCCCGCAGGGCCGTCCCGCAGCAGCCGCAGGCTGCATCCCGACGCCCGAAACCCGAAGCCAGAATTCACTGACCGAGTCCGTGGGTTTCCGGTGTTGGCCCCAAAAAGGCGGAATTACAAAACCCTGCCTATCCTTCCCGGGCCCAGCGGGCGACACGACATGCCACGTCCGTGGTGGAGGCGGTTCCGCCCATGTCGTAGGTGCGGACCTCCGCCTCCTTGATCGTCTGGGCCACACCGTACTCGATTTGCCTGGCCAGTTTTGTTTCACCCAGGAAGTCCAGCATCATTTTGGCAGCCAGTATCATGGCCGTGGGATTGACCTTGTTCTGGCCCGCGTATTTCGGTGCTGACCCGTGCGTGGGCTCGAACAGTGCCCGGTCACGTCCGATGTTGCCGCTGGGCGAGAACCCCAGTCCACCGACCAGTTGCGCTGCCAGGTCCGAAATGATGTCCCCGAACAGGTTCGACGACACCAGCACATCGTAGTCCTGCGGGTTTTTGACCAGCCACATGGCCATGGCATCGATGTTCGCCTCCCACAGTTGAATATCCGGGAATTCCCTGGCGATACGGCGTGCCGTACGCACCATCAGGCCGCTCGTCTCGCGCACCACGTTGGGTTTTTCCACGATTGTAACGCTCTTGCGGTTATTGGCCTGGGCGAATTCAAATGCAGCCCGGATGATTCGCTCGCTGGCCTCCAGCGTGTTGATGCGCAGGGAGATCGCCTTGTGGTCCGCGGGCAGGCCGTGAAAACGCCTGTATTTCGGGTGCAATTTGTCCAGTAGCCCGTCCAGTTCGTCGGGCACAGGGAAGAACTCGACCCCGCTGTACAGGTCCTCCGTGTTCTCGCGGAAGATCACCAGGTCGATGTCATCCCGGTAATTCAACGGGTTGCCCGGATACGCCTTGCATGGCCGCAGGTTCACGTACAGGTCCAGTTCCTGGCGGATCCGCACGATCGGGCTGAAGTACACGTAACCCTTGTCCCGCAGTTCGGGGTCCAGTTCCCTGGCCGCCTCTTCCTTGGGCTTACTGGTGATCGCGCCGAACAGGCAGGCATCCGTTTCCCGCAGCAGTTTCAAGGTACGGTCCGGCAAGGGGTTGCCCTCGTGCCGCCAGAACTCCCAGCCCACGTCGCCGAACACGTACTCCGCGTCAAAGCCCACTTCCTTCAGCACCATCAGTGCCGCATCCATCACGTCCTTGCCGATCCCGTCGCCGGGCAGCACCGCGATCCTGTACTTAGCCATTTTTTGCCTCCGCTATCTGTTTTTTCACGTATTCGATCAAACCACCGGCCTCTATGATGCCCATGGCATTGGCATCCAGGGCGGGAAACCCAAAATCCCCCTTGGGCGTGGAAATGACCCCTGCCTGGACATCGATTTCCACGACATCACCGGTTTGTACCGCATCCCAGACCGCTGGCTCTGCCACGGCCACCAGGCCTGCATTCACCGCATTGCGAAAGTACAGCCTGGCAAACGATTTGGCAATCACCGCGGTGATGCCCGCGTACTTCAAGGCAAACGCGGCCTGTTCCCGGGACGAACCGCACCCGAAATTCTTGCCCCCCACGATGATGTCGCCGGGCCTGACGTTTGCGGCGAAATCCGGATCCAGGTCCTCCAGCGCGTGCCGGGCCATCTCTTTGGGGTCGCGCACGGTGTACGTATAGCGCCCCGGAAACAGCACGTCCGTGTTCACGTCGTCACCGTATTTCCATACCCTGCCTCGCAGTTTTTTCATCACGCCACCTCCCTCGGGTCAATGATTTCGCCGGCAAGGGCACTGGCAGCCACGGTCTGGGGGCTGCCCAGGAAGATCTCGGCCTGCGTGCTGCCCATGCGGCCCTTGAAATTACGATTGCTGCTGGAGATCACCCGCTCGCCGGGCGCCAGTATGCCCTCGTGCGCGCCCAAACACGGCCCGCACCCGGGATTCAGCACCATTGCACCGGCCTCCACCAGGTCCCTGATATAACCCGCATCCATTGCGTCCATCAGGACCTTACGGCTGGCAGGCACCACCAGCATGCGCACGCGCGGGTGTATCCGCTTGCCCTTCAGGATCGCGGCGGCCGCGGCCAGGTCCTGCAGGCGCCCGTTCGTGCACGTGCCCAGCAGAGCCTGGTTGACCTTCACGCCGCGCACCTCCGCGGCAGGGGCCACGTTGTCCACCGTGTGGGGCCTGGCCACCATGGGCTGGACCTGCGACAGGTCAAATGCGTGCGTGATTGCATAGCGTGCATCCGGGTCGGGCCTTGCATCAAAGGCCGCGGTACCACTGCGGGCAATGAATGCGTCGGTGACCCCATCCTGCGGGAACACGCCTGCCTTGGCCCCCATTTCCGCGCTCATGTTTGCGATCGTGAACCTGTCCGCGATGCTCAGCCTTGCCACCGCATCACCGTGAAATTCCACGGCCATGTACGTGGCGCCATCCGCCCGGATCCTGCCCAGCATGTACAGTGCCAAATCCTTGGCAGAAACCATGGTTCCGAACCGGCCGCTCAACACGACCTTCATGGACTCGGGCACCCGAAACCACATCTCGCCGGTAGCCATGATCACGGCCATCTCGCTGCGGCCTATGGCCACGCCCAGCGCGCCCACGGACCCGTACGACGTGCTGTGCGAGTCGGAACCAACGGCCAACATGCCCGGCCCGACCAGACCCTTTTCCACCATCACCTGGTGGCAGATCCCCGTGCCTGCATCAAAAAAATGCCGGATCCCCTGGGCGGCCACGAATTCACGGATCTCCTTGTGGTTGATCGCGTGGTCCACGTTGGGCGCAGGCACCGCATGGTCCAGCACGATTACGTGCATGTCCGGATATTTCACGTGTTCCACGCCCAGGGTTGCGAATTTCTTTGCAATTGCCGCGGTGTTGTCGTGGCTCATGGCACGGTCGGGCCGTACCGTCACGATTTGGCCGACATCAACCGCCCTGCCGGCAACCCGCGAAAACACCTTTTGCGCCAAGGTCATACCCATTGCAGCCTCCATTCAGTCAAACCGGCCAACAGCGGATGCATTCTATCAAAAATTCGGGAAAATGCTAATCGGTGGCCGTTGACCGAGACCGTTGACCGTGGCCGTGGCCGTTGACCGAGACCGTTGACCGTGGCCGTGGCCGTGTGGAGCGCAGGCGGCCTCGCCTGCTTGTACCGCGGGCGTCTCGCCCGCCTTCGGTTGACCGTGGCCGGGGTTTCCGGTTGCACCTGGAGCCTGCCCGAAAGGCCCGCAGGGCCGTCCCGAAAGCAGCCGAAGGCTGCGTCCCGAGACCCGATGCCCGAATCCGGCGGCAATCACTCCCCTTGCCTGCGGCGCCAAAGCAGGGTCAAAAGACTTAGGAAGATCAACCAGGTACCGGATGCGGCCCCTGGACCGGTGCTGCAACCGCCGCCGGGTGATTTCGTTTGGGTGTCAGGGCCGGCTGTATCCATGGCCTGGCCGTCCCGGGACGTATCGCTTCCATTCGCCTGGTCCTTCCACACATCCTCGGCCACATGCACGTCCTCGGCAGTGTCAGGCACGGGTTCAGGCGCAACGCAATCCGGGATCGGCTTGCAGTGGTGGCTGATGCACTGCTCACACGGCCCGCATTTACCGCAGGAACCACCGCACCCGTCATCCCCGCATTCCCGGTCCGTGCAATAGATGTAACAATCGTAACAGCCGTTGCCTATGCATATCTGGTTTTCGTGGCACCCCCTTGCCTCGCAGCCCATGGTCTGGCAGTCGTTCATGCCGCACTCCGCATACCGCGGACACTCCACACTGCATGGCCGGCACTTGCCATTAGCACCGCACACGGTCACGTTGGGCTCGCACTCCCCGCACGACCCGCCGCACCCGTCGTCGCCGCACTCCTTGCCCGTGCAGTCCGGCACGCATTTCACGCACTTGCCTGCCTTGCAGGTATCACCGGGCTTGCAGTGTCCGCACTGACCGCCGCACCCATCAGGGCCGCACTCCTTGCCGTCACACTGGGGTACGCATTTCTTGCATCCCCCGCATTCGTCCCTGCAAAGTTTCACGCAATTGGGACCCCAGGAATTGTCACAACACATCGAGTCCTTTTTGCATACGCAGTCACGACATGCACAATCCGGGCAGTCCGGCCAGGGCGCGGCCTTGCACCCGTACATGGATACGCATTTGCCGTTCTCGCATTCGGACCACGGGTCACACTTGCCGCAACTGCCTCCGCAGCCATCGTCACCGCATTCCTTGCCCTCACAGTCCCTGCGGCAGCAGGTCTGGTCAGGCAGGCATTCCTCGCCAGGTTTGCACGTACCGCACGACCCGCCGCACCCGTCAGGACCGCAGTTTTTGCCACGGCAGTCAGGTTTGCAATCGAAATCGCATTCCCGGGGCATTTCGCCCGTGGGGTCCTCGTAGTCAGGTAGGGAAGAGTCGCAAGCATATATTCCGAAAATGTCATCCCACCGGCATTCGTCCGGGGTAACACACTTCATTTTATCCCATACAAAGTCCCCGTTGTATCCGCACTGTAGCGCATATCCTTTATAGCAACATGAATAGGTGTCCCCCATATATTTGATCTTGTACACCCCACACCCCTTAACGCACTGGTCCACCACGCACTGGGCAGGGGGCTGGCACGTGCCACAGGAACCACCGCACCCGTCAGGGCCGCACTGCTTGCCCTTGCAATCCGGCGTACATGCACGGGCAGGCGTAACGATCCCTGTTACCACAACCACGCTGAATATCGCAAAAATCCACTTCATTTTCCACCTCCTTGGGGTCCCATGTCCATGACCATGATGTTGTCCACCATGTACATGCCGAATCCCTGCTGGCAGAATTTCAGGTGATCCACGTCATGGTCCGGTGTGAACACGAACCAGGCATGCTGCAAGTGCCCCACGCGCTGCCAGTGCTCCATGACCCCAGGCCACGTGTCATGGTAAGGCTCCAAAGGCCAGCAGTTCAACCCGTCCTCCGTACACACCATCCTGGTATGCAGCGACTTGACACCACCGTTCAGGCCCAACATGTATTTCGGTTCACCGTTGTACCACGGCTGCGTGTCCACCATGTAGGGTACGACCACCAGGTACCGCCTGTGCGCCTTCAATGCCACCCTCAATGTCACGGGACAGGCGTCTGCAAACGTATCGGCCCGGTCCACCTCGCTGGTTATGTTGCCGCACTGCACGTGGTACACCCTGTCACCCTTGCTGTTCGATATGGAACACCCCGGCGGCGGGTTCGGGTACGCACGGGCCAGGGTGGCAGGCCCGGAGGATGAGAGACGTATAAAGTACTGGTCCATGCCCGTGGGTCCCTGGACCACGGCCACCGTGCCGCCCAGGTTCAACGTGCCCAGGGCATTACTGCCGCCAGTAAGGGATTTGACCAGCAATTCAGGCCCTGTCCAGTCCTCCGTAAAGTCGTGCGTAAAGATGTACCTGTCAGGTATCGCCACCACCCGCTTGATCACCACGTCCGGACAATCGGCGGGGCTTCCACCGGGAGAGTAGTACGCATTCAGGCACAACTCGTTGCTGTCGTTCATGCGCAGCCGCGCCACTGCATACCGGAGTTCGCCCCTTCCCGTGCCCTGGTAGGGGATGTCCGCACTCTCACGGTCATCCATGACCAGGCCTTCACCGTTTTTGACCTCTATCCTGCAATTGTTTGCATTTCCGCTGAACGCATAGAACACCTCCACCCTGTACCACTGCCCGGGCTGGACATCCAAACCCAGACTCAGGTCGCACCTGCCCAGCACTATACCAGGTTTCAGTGATATGCCTTCATGTGCCTGATCCCAGGATCCGGAACAGGACTGGTCACCACAGGCAGCATCGTCCGGGGTCAACAACCGGTGCACTGCCCTGCCGCTGGTACGACCCAGGGCACAGGCCCTGCCCTGGATGTGCACCATGTCCTTGCCCGTGCTCACGATTGCCACGGCCTGGTCCGGGTTGCTGCGATTCGGACATACATCGCAGTCGTCGCCTATACCGTCGTGGTCCTGGTCCTGCTGTGCACCGGGGATGTCAGGGCACAGGTCCGCCGCACCAGAGGAACCCGTCCCTGCATTGGGCATGCCATCACCGTCCAGATCCTCCGGCAGGCGGGCCTGCATCACGGGGTCACCAAAGACCATCCACTTCCAGTAGTCCCTCCTGCACTGGCTGCTGGTGTTCCACACGGCCAGGTCCCACAAATACGCGGATGAAAGGTCAGGGGGCAACACTGCAATGGCAGCCCCGCTTGCATTCAACACCAGGCTGTGATGGTTGTTCCATTCCAGACCATCCATGTAGCCGGACAGCATGGACTCTCCCAGGCATGATTCCGTTGCAATGGAACCGGCGTACTGGCTGAGACCACGGCACGGCGAATTCAGCATGGAGGATGCAACCAGGGTATCGTCGTTGTAGTGCGCCAGGTCGATGTCGGCAGGTCCGCATCCATCAAAGCCGGCAACAGGATACACGGGCTGGTTGCAGTGGGATGGTGGCGTGTTGAAATTCAGGTCCACGAATGCCATGGAAAAACTGTTGTTACTGACATTGCCGCAGCCTGCGTAACAGTAAGGTTCCATGTGTGAAGCGGCCATGACATAGCCCACGCCGGGATGCAGCAGGTCGTTTCCATAGATATCAGGTGATTTTGCATTGTTGTCACCAGTAACCAGGCGCCTGATCAGCACATCGTTGCCCGGGCTGGTGTCACGATTGCCAGGGTCGATTCCATGCGGGCCGTTCCAGCCATACCACGCGTAGTCGTACAGGAAATCCGGCATCCCCCTCCAGTCAGAATCATAAGGACCCGGCGGGGCCGTTGCCCACAACCTCCGTATTTCCTCCACCTGTCCCACCGGTGCATGTGGAGGGTCAAAGCCTTCGGCCGTGAGCAGGACACGGGTGGCCAGCCGGGAATATCCCGGCGGCACGGATGACACCAGTCTGTTTTTGTCCCATCCAACGCTCCGGCCCCTTTCATACGCGATGATCTTTGCAAAGGCATTGCGCAACTGGGCCTGTTTGTGGGCCAGGTCACCGTACACAGGTATCCGGGCCAGTGCAAACATGGGGAAATCGCTGTTGTTTCCCACCCGGGTGTATTCGTAATCGCTGTGCGGACCGAAGTGCCACCTGAGCGGCAGGGACAGTTGGATGTCGTCGTGGTTCGGGCTGTTTATGATCGTGTCCGGAGCGCTCAGAAGATAGTTAAACACGATGTCCTTAAGCCAGTTGAACCGTCTGTTGGACCCGGTATCGTGTCTGCCGTCCAGGTCCTGGAAGCCCAGGTCCAGCCAGTCGTATTGGAAAAAATAGTTACCCGTAGTGGTGCCTCCAGGGGTTGAAGACACCTCCCTGGCCGGGATATCGTTGTAGGCATAACTTGTACCCTGGTGGGAGGCATACGTGCCCTGGCCCCGTTCGATCGACAGGTCCACGGTGGGACTGCCGTGCAGGGTCACCATGTCCAGTTGAAACGGCACCCAGCCGTTCTGAATAACATTTGCCGCGACCCGGCGGCCGTCCAGGTATCCTGCGGGCGCAAGATTATGACACCTGGTCTTAGGTGCCCAGGTGTGGAAACGATGGTCATTGTCATACAACAGATCGGACTTAGCGCCTATCACCGGATTAGGGACCCCACCGTGCCCGTGCCAATCGACCGTGGCGCTGACCCCGCGGCCCGTGTGCGCAATCGGGTTATCGCCCAGGGTCAGTCTGCACCAGCCCGTGCAATTGAACACGTAGTCCGTATTCTTACTATCCCACCTGAGCCAACCGTAGATCCGTACCGCCGTGTCCGTGAGGTAACCGGTACCGAACACGCCGTTGCCATCGACCCGGCCCTGTTGGGAAGGCGGTTTCACGTAAAACGGGATGTCGAACACGTCACCCACGAACATCACGTAGGCAAGGTGGTTGGTATCGAATTCGGATTTCAGCGTTTCTCGAATAAACTCAGAAAGATATGGGATAGATGTTTGACTGGTAAACCATGATCTGATTGTTTCCGTAGTCAAATAGGTCAGGGGCCAGGCAAAGGGATAGTTGCCGTTGGGATACACGGACGGCAGTTTGTTTATGAACTCCTGCTGCACCGTCTGCTGGAGGTTGGCAGGACCTATGATCAGGAATTCTGGCGGCGTTCGTTGCAGTTGCTGCACCATGTCCTGGTATGTGGGATGCTGCCAGGGTGCGTCCTTGTTCACCACCTGGTCCGCCAGGTACTCGTTTATCTGGGGATACGCCCATGGCCTGTCGTATTCGTCCCAGTCCCCGCGGGCCTGCATTGCCTGGTTCGGACTGCACGCAACACTGAATCTCACGGTCTTTGCGAAGAGGAGGGTGTGATTGTATGCAGAAAAACCGAACGGCCTGACACCGACCTTTACGATGTGCCAGTTGCCCACCCGGGTGTCCCTGTCCACCCACGCGGCAGGCTGTACAGCCAGCAGGTCGGGACAGGGATGCGTCCGGCAGAACCCGGGCTCCGGCTCGTAAAACGATGCGTTGTAATCCATGCCGTCGGAATGCGGGTCCTGTTTCGGGAACACCGTAACCCCTGTGAACCGCTTCACGTCCTCCCCTTGCAGGATTACGCTGCTGCCGCTCACATCGTCCACCTGTACCACCGGGTCCTCGCAGTCAAACGGTATCTGCACAATTAGTTGTTTTACCGGCAGTTCAGGCATGCCCGCGGGCACTGTGTAATCGCCGCGATACCCCGGGACCTTCGGTTGGACCATGGGCCCCCTGGACGTGTCCAGGTAGTCGAAGCCCAAACCGGACGTATGCACCACCAGGTCCACCCGGTAACCCCGCGTTGTTGCCTCAACGTGGGCGTGCGCAGGATTGCCGCAGGCATCGCCGAAACCGTCGTGATCCACATCCGCCTGGTCCTCGTTAGGCACGGTGGGGCAGTTGTCCCTATCCCCGCACACACCGTCGTGGTCGATATCGTTTTGCACGTCAAACGGACACGGGTCGTCAGCATCGTCGATCCCGTCATTGTCGTGGTCCGTCACGGGCTGCTCGCAGTGGTAAGTACACATGCCGTCTTCGCATGCATAGTGTCCATTTTGGCATTCCGGTGCGGCCAGGTGATCGCAATCCGAATCCTGCGTACAAAATCCGTCCTGGTTGTTGCACTGCCAGTAGCACTGGTGGTCAATACACCTGAAGGAACCATCGCAATCCAGGTCCCTCAGCGAAGGGTCGCAATCCGCTGCACTCTGGCAGTAGTCCTCGGGCGTGCAGTTCAGGTTGCACTCCCACATGCACGTGCCCGGTTGGATCCCCTGGGCGTTTTCACACACCCACTTACCTTCGCAGTCCGGGTGGTCCAGACCGTTGCAATCCGATTCCTTGAAGCATTTTCCCGGGGGAGGGTTACACGGCTGTTGCTGGCCGATCATGGGCAGGATGAGGAGTGCGGCAGGCACTATCCACCTACGCCACCTGGCCCGGAAAATCCTTCGTTCGTTCGTTCGAACATGATTTCCTCCTACTTTGGAAGGTCTATGATTATTCTCATATTTTGTTTTGCCTTTGTCAAGGATTTTTTGTGGTGACCGTATCCGTGACCGTGACCGAGTCCGTTAGCCGTGGCCGTGACCGTTGGCCGTGGCCGTGTGGGGCCGGCATCCTGCCGGCCTTTTCCGTGGCCGTGACCGGGGTTTCCGGTTGCAACGGAAGTTTCCCGAAGGCCCGCAGGGCCGTCCCGCAGCAGCCCCAGGCTGCGTCCCGAGACCCGATGCCAGAGGCCCGAGTCCGTGGCCGTGACCG
>WGCQ01000251.1 GCA_015493765.1 Deltaproteobacteria bacterium | reverse complement strand
TCGATGGGGAGCGCTACACCGTGTATCCCGGGCCGAAGGATGAAACTACGCATGTCCCCGGTGCCGCCTGGGCCGTGCCCATGAGTTTCATGCTGTAGGCTGTGGCCGGTGACCGTTGGCCGTGGGCCGGGGTTTCCGGTTGCAACGGAAGCCTTCCCGAAAGGCCCGCAGGGCCGTCCCGCAGCAGCCGCAGGCTGCGTCCCGATGCCCGATGCCAGATACCCGAATCCGTGACCGTTGACCGTTGGCCGTGGCCGAGACCGTTGGCCGTGGGCCGGGGTTTCCGGTTGCAACGGGAGCCTTCCTGAAGGTCCGCAGGGCCGGCCCGTGCAGTCTCGGTCTGCGTCCGGATGCCCGATGCCAGATACCCGAGACCGTGGCCGAGACCGTTGGCCGTGGCCGTTACCGTGTGATTCCGGTCAAAACGAAAGCCGTGGGGCGCAGGCGGCGCCTCGACCCGCAAATCAGGCTTTACAACTGCGGCCTCTTTTGTCAGAATGCGTGCGGAGGCTGGCAATGGCAAAGGAACGAACATCAATACGCCAGATGCGGCGGATTCGTAATATTGGTATCATCGCGCATATCGATGCCGGTAAGACCACGGTGACTGAGCGACTGTTGTTTGTAACGGGCAAGACCCACAAGATCGGCGAGGTACACGACGGGGAAGCGGTGATGGACTACCTGCCTCAGGAACAGGAGCGCGGTATTACAATCATGAGCGCCGTGACCAGTATGGAATGGAGAGGTCACGATATACACCTGATCGATACTCCCGGACACGTGGATTTTACCATGGAGGTGGAGCGTTCGTTGAGGGTGCTGGACGGTGCCGTGGTTGTGTTCGACGGGGTCTCAGGCGTACAGCCACAATCGGAAACCGTGTGGCGGCAGGCGGATACTTATAAAATACCCAGGATGGCATTCATCAACAAACTGGACCGTATGGGCGCGGATTTTAATTTTGCAGTGGACACGATTCGTTCACGTTTTTCCCAGCGTCCTGTGATTATGCAACTGCCCATTGGTACGGATGCAAATTTCAAGGGAGTCGTGGATTTGGTTGGAATGCGCGCCTTGGTGTGGGACACGGACGACCCCAAAAATACAATCGAGCAGGAGATCCCGGATGAAATGATACAGGCGGTAGAGCAGGCCAGGGACGAATTGATCGATGCTGCCTCGGATTTCGACGACGGGCTGGCCGAGGCATTTTTGAATGGCGAGGAGATCGACAAGAAATTGCTGTTGAAGGCGATTCGCAAGGGAACAATAGATGGCAAACTGGTGCCGGTTTATGCCGGTTCCGCCTTGAAAAACCGTGGCATACCGCCCCTGCTGGACGCGATCGTGGACATACTGCCGTCGCCTTTGGACCTGCCCCCTGTGACCGGGGAGGACCCTAAGACACACGAAGCCATATCGCGCATGCCTGACCCCCAGGAGCCACTGTGCGGACTGGCATTCAAGGTCCAGTTGAACGAGGACGGCCGTCGTATGACCTTTGTAAGGTTGTATTCCGGTATTCTGGAGGAAAAGGCCGATGTATTGAACGTGCGAACCGGCAAGAAGGAAAAGATTTCCAGGATTTTCCTGATGCACGCAAAGGAACGGAGCCGCCTGAAGTCCGTATCTGCGGGGCACGTGGTGGCACTGATGGGACCCAAGGAAATCAACACCGGTGATACATTTACCAGTCCGGATGCCCCCATCCTGCTGGAGCCGATCCACTCGTATGTACCGGTGATTTCGCAGGCCGTGGAAGCGGAAAGCAATGAACAACGTGAAAAACTATTGCAGGTACTGGAGAAATTGGCACAGGAAGACCCTACATTCAAATACCGGGAGGACGAGGACACGGGCCAGGTGGTAATGAGCGGTATGGGCGAGTTGCACCTGGACGTGTTGACGCATCGCCTGAAATCGGATTTCAAGTTGCAGATTACCACTGGACGGCCCCAGGTTCTGTACGCAGAGACGCCTACCACCATTGCCGTGGGTCATGGGGTATTTCACAGGGACACCGAGGAGATGCAGGCCCATTGCGAGGTCAGACTGCAGGTAGAGCCTTTGGAGAGGGGCAACGGCATAGCGTTCGAGGTGGATAATCCGCAGATCGCAACAGAGCAAGTCCAGATCATTGAGGAAAGCATCAAGGACAGTTTGAACGGCGGTGTGCTGCATGGATACCCCATACAGGACTGCAAGGTGACATTGCTAAATGTGCAGGGGCAGGAAGGGTTCAAGATGCCTGAGGCAGGGATAAAAAACGCTACCATGAAGGCCTTGATGGACGCCCTGACAAAGGCTGAAATGTCTGTTATGGCACCTATCGGGTCCATAGAAGTCGTGGTGCCGGATGACTTCCTGGGCCAGGTCCTGGGCAGCCTGCAGGCGCGCAAGGGCGTAATACATGCCGTAGATACCAAGGACAATGTCGTAACCGTGCGTGCAGAGGCCCCCATGGAAAACATGTTCGGTTTTTCCACGGAACTGCGGTCAATCACCCAGGGCAGGGGGACGTTTACCATGCAATTCGATCGCTATGACCTGGTATCGGATGTACATATCTAACGGTATTGTCCGTGGCCGTGGCCGTGACCGTTGGCCGTGGCCGTGACCGTGGCCGTGACCGTTGGAGACCGTCTCATGGTTAATATCTATTTAGCAGTAAGCCGGTCAAAGATATGCAGTCCAAGTTTCACAAAAGTTCAGATAAATTAGCCTATGGTTTAAGATAATCTAAGGCTTTTAGATATTTGATGGCAAAAAGCTCATATCTGGACGC
>WGCQ01000250.1 GCA_015493765.1 Deltaproteobacteria bacterium | reverse complement strand
TCCAAGGACTGTTCCATATCGCCTTCCGGCTGCTGCTCTTCAGCACCCTGCCATTCCTCCGTCTCTGTCACTGATTCCGTCACGGTTTCCGACTCCGCCTCCACCCGTATCCCCGACCCAAGTGGCACGCTACCAAATATTTCCACGTATTTATCCAGCATCTGCTCGGGCGTTGGTGCCTGGCTGTGCCGCTCCAAAAGGTCTATCCTGATTTCTGACATACCTGACCTCCTCTCCCTATTTTACATCTTTGATCGTTTCTTGCAACATCCTGGCCGCAACATCGACCAGTTCCCGTAGCGGCCTTCCGCCCGGCACATTACCCTGACCCAGTTTCGGGTTACCTCCGCCCCTCCCGCCAAGGGCCTTGACCCACTTCGACAGGACCTTGCCCGCATGCGCCACGCCGGGCTGGCACGTCAATAACACCGTGTCCTTCTCACCCTGCCTGCTCACGATGCCAACCACCGCATCCGGGTTTTCATCACGCAATTTATCAGCCAGGCCCCGCAAGGCAGGCACGCCCATGCTGCCAACCTCTATTACCTTCAACCGCTTTTCGCCTGCTGCCAGTTCCACCACCTCGTTCTGGTCGCCTACGGACCCCTGCACCTCCAGTTCGGCGATCTTTTTCTTCAGGGTTCGGATCTCCGTCATCAAGTCCGCCATCCGCTCCGGCAGGCGCCCCATATCCACCTTCAACGCATCCGTCAGCCGGTGAACCACACCCTCCAGGTCCCACATCCGCCTTAAACTGCCAAAGCCCGTGGTGGCCGTGATCCTGCGCACGCCCGCACTGACCCCGGTTTCACTGAGCACCTTCAACAGCCCGATGTCCCCTGTCCGTGACACGTGCGTACCACCGCACAATTCCGTGCTGGGCCCCATCCGGACCATCCTGACAACGGACCCGTATTTTTCCTCGAAAAACGCCAATGCCCCACGCCTTCGGGCCTCGTCAATCGGCAAAACATCGGTTGTAACCGGCGAATTTTGCAGGATCACCTCCTGGGCGATCTCCTCGATTCGCCGCAGTTGTTCGGCCGTAACAGGACCCGGATTGGAAAAATCGAATCGCAGATGGTCCGGTCCCACCAGCGACCCACGTTGCCTGACGTGCACTCCGAGCACGGTCCTCAGTGCATAATGCAGTACGTGCGTGCCGCTGTGATTACGCCGGATTGCGTCCCTGCGTTTTACATCGATGGCCAGGTGTACCATTTCCCCGACCTTGATCCGTCCCTTTGCAACCCTGGCCTGGTGCACAATCACCCCGTTTGCGGTCTTTTTCGTATCCAGCACCTCCAGTTGCGCGTTCTCAGTGCCTGCATGCCCGGTATCCCCGACCTGCCCGCCTGATTCCCCGTAAAACGGTGTCTTTTCGCACACGAACCAGACCTGGTCCCCTTCTTTTGCCGCATCCACAGCCTGCCCATCCACGAATATCGCGGTGATAACCGAATCCTCCCGGTCGTGCTCGTAGCCGGTAAATTGCGATGTCACTCCCACGGCGTCAACCACCGCATCCAGGCCCTTCACATCGGCCGTGCCACCTTTCCAACTATTGCGCCCCCTTTGTCGCTGGGCCGCCAGTTCCTTTTCGAACCCGGCCTCGTCCACTTCCATGCCCTGTTCCTGCGCGATCACCCTGGTCAGGTCCACGGGAAACCCGTGCGTATCGTACAGCACGAACGCCACCCTGCCAGGCAACACCTTGCTGCCCTCGTCCCTGGCCTGCTGTATCGCTGCACCCAACATCCTGATGCCCTCGGACAGCGTCTTTCTGAATCTGGCCTCCTCGGTACTGGTGACCTGCTCGATCACCTGTTGCGATTCCTGTAATTCGGGATATACACCACCCAGGTCTTCCACGACCTTTCGGCACACCTTGTGGAAAAACAGGTCTTTCACCCCTGTCTTGTGGCCGAACCTCACGGCCCTGCGAATCAGCCGCCGCAGTATGTAACCCCGCCCCGTGTTGTCCGGAAAGATACCGTCGGCAATCAAAAAACTCGCCGCCCTGGCGTGGTCAGCCACCACCCGGAATGCCATGTCCACTTGCGGGTCCTTGCCGTAATCCAGGCCCGTAATCGCCTGCATCTGGTGGAGCATCGGCAAAAACAGGTCCGTGTCATAATTCGTGTCCACCCCCTGCAACACCGATGTGATCCGCTCCAGTCCCATGCCCGTATCAATCGACGGTGCGGGCAGGTCCACCATGGTCCCGTCCCCCTTGCGGTCATACTGCATGAACACCAGGTTCCACAATTCCATAAACCGGTTGCCTGGCTCGAACACCGGGTCCTTGCCCTGGTATGACGGCCCACGGTCGTAGTGGATCTCGCTGCAGGGTCCGCAAGGGCCCGTATCGCCCATCTGCCAGAAATTGGACGGGTCTTTCAGGATCCTCTCGTCCGCCAGGCCGGCCACAGACTTCCAAATCCGCCTGGCATCCTCGTCCTCCGGATGCACCGTGACGTACAGCCGCGCCTCGGGCAGTCCGTATTCCCGTGTCAGCAATTCCCAGGCAAATGCGATTGCGTCCTGCTTGAAATAATCGCCAAAGGAAAAATTGCCCAGCATCTCGAAAAACGTGTGGTGACGCGCCGTGCGGCCCACCTCCTCCAGGTCGTTGTGCTTGCCACTCACGCGCAGGCATTTCTGGCTGGAGGTGGCCCTGTTGTAGCCCGGGTCACGAACGCCGGTAAACACGTCCTTGAACTGGACCATGCCAGCGTTCACGAACAACAGGCTCGGGTCGTCCCCCGGTGGTATCAGGGGGTGGCTACGTACCACCCGGTGGCCTTGACGTTTGAAGTAATCCAGGAATAACTGCCTGATTTTTATGGATTTCATGATGAAATGCCCTTGAATTTCAATTCGAAATCAGCAGGGTTACTGGCGTGCCTTTTCGCCTCTGCATAGTCGATGGCCCCTGCCTTTACAAGACCGAACAATGACTGGTCGAACGATTGCATGCCGTAAAGGGTCTTGCCCTCTTCGATTGCCTGGGGGATGATGTCAATACCCTTCGGGTCACGCAACAGGTCCCTGATCCTCGGGGTCACCACCATGACCTCGCAGGCCGGGACCCTTATTTTGCCCCGCTTGCGCTCTACCAGGCGCTGGGAAATCACTGCCTTCAGCACCGTGGACACCAGGTACCTGGCCTGCCCCCGCCGTTCCGGTGGAAACCCGGAAATGATCCGATTGATCGTTTCCTTGGCATCCACGGTGTGCATGGTGGAAAACACCAGGTGCCCGGTTTCAGCCGCTCGTATCGCGGTTTCGATCGTCTCCATGTCCCGCATTTCCCCCACCAGTATCACGTCCGGGTCCTGTCGTAACGCGGCGCGCAACCCGGAAGGAAAACTCTCCGTGTCCAGGCCCACCTGGCGCTGGGTGACCAGGCTCTTTTTGTCCTCGATCACGTATTCCACCGGGTCCTCGATGGTGATAATGTGGACCGCCCGGTTGGTGTTGATATAGTTAATCATGGCCGCGATCGTGGTGGACTTGCCCTGCCCGGTGGCCCCGGTTATCAGGACCAGGCCGCGCTCCTCCATGGCAATCTTTTCCAGCACCTTGGGCAGGTTCAACTCCTCGAAAGAGGGTATCTGGTCCGTTATCACGCGCAGTGCCGCGCTCGTTCCCGAGCGGGAACGAAAGAGGTTTATCCTGAACCTCCCGACACCATTCAAACCCCAGCCCAAATCGGCCTCCCCTTTTTCCCGAAACTGTTTCTTGGCCGTCTCGGTCAGGGACGGCTCCAGCATCTTGATGATTTCCATGCTGGACAAGGCGGCCTGCGAGTGGCTTCCCACGATCAGGCTGCTGCCGCGCCTCAGGATCGGTGGACGATCCGGCTTCAGGTGGACATCGGAAATCCGGTTTACGATGCAAAACCTGAGCAGTTCCTCAAGGCTCAGCAGTTTTCCCTCACTCATGCCCGGTCTCCGTATCCTTTGATTCTGGCGGCGCACTTCCAAAGGCCTTTTCACGGACCTTGCGGTCGATTTCTGCCAGCATCTCGGGGTTTTCCCTCAGGGTCAAACCGGTCTGTTCCCTGCCCTGTCCCAGTTTCTTGTCGTTGTACGAATACCACGAACCACTGCGCTTTACGATGTCGGCCTTCACTGCCAGGTCCAACACCTCGCCCAGGCGGTCGATGCCTTCGCCATAGATCAAATCAAATTCCGCGATCTTGAACGGCGGGGCCATCTTGTTTTTTACCACCTTGATTTTGATGTGGGAACCGTCCTTGTCGCCCAGGTCGGTTTTGGTACTCTTTCTGACCTCGAAGCGCTGGGTTGCATAGAACTTCAATGCATTACCGCCGGTGGTGGTCTCGGGGTTGCCGTACATGACCCCAATCTTCATGCGTATCTGGTTGATGAACAACATGCACGTGCTGGATTTGGAAAGCAGTCCGGCCAGCTTTCGCAGGGCCTGGCTCATCAGGCGCGCCTGGAGTCCCACGTGCGAGTCGCCCATGGCGCCTTCCAGTTCGGCCTTGGGCACCAATGCTGCCACGGAGTCCACCACCACCAGGTCGATTTGATCGGTCCTGACCAGTGTTTCCGCAATCTCCAGGGCCTGCTCGCCGTAATCCGGCTGGGACACCAGCAAGTCCTCCACGTTTACACCCAGTTTGCGGGCATACTGCAAGTCCAGGGCATGCTCGGCGTCGATGAACACGGCCACGCCCCCCTGTTTCTGGACCTGTGCAATGGCCAGCAGGGCCAGGGTGGTCTTGCCGGACGATTCCTGGCCGTAGATCTCGACGATCCTGCCCTTGGGGTAGCCGCCGATCCCAGTGGCAATGTCCAGTGCCAGTGACCCGGTTGGGATCACGGGTACTGAACCCAACGCAGCACCCTTGTTGAGGCGCATCATGGAGCCCTTGCCAAACTGCCGTTCAATCGCGGCCACTGCCAGGGCAATCTTTTCCTCACGTTCCTGTTTTGTATCTGTTTTTGTTGTCTTGCCTGCCAAAATAGACCTCCTGTGTATGCAGACGATTTCTGTGCAGAAGGTTAGCATGAAAAAATAACCAATTCAATACGAGAAAACTGCGATCCAAAATTACCTGTCAATTTGATCGGTAATTTGTTTTTTCCGTGGCCGTGGCCGTGGCCGTTGGCTGTGGCCGGTGGCCGTGGCCGTTGACCGTGGCCGGTGGCCGTGATCGGGGTTTCCGGTTACTACGGGAGCCTTCCCGAAAGGCCCACGGGCCGTCCCGCAGCAGCCGCAGGCTGCGTCCCGACGCCCGATACCAGAGGCCCGAGTCCGTGGCCGTGCCCGGTGACCGTTGGCCGGTGGCTGTGGACCGTGGCCGGGGTTTCCGGTTACCACGGGAGCCTTCCCGAAAGGCACGAAGGGCCGTCCCGCGCAGCCGCAGGCTGCGTCCCGAATCCCGATGCCAGAGGCCCGAATCCGTTGACCGTGGCCGTGGGCCGTTGGCTGTGACCGAGTGGGGCTGGCTTCCAGCCGGCATCTTGAATTGTCTTTGTGTTCCAAGGCATTACAAAACACACAAATTTCCGGATTCATCACTAAATTCATCAAATCAACACCATCGTCCTCGCCTGGTCGTGGTGGCAATGTCAGGTCTGTCCCTACTGCCCCTGGGTGAACAGGTCGTACACCGTGATGGGACCGGAAAAATCGAAAAGCACGTTCGTGGCACTGTTGGCCCCTGCGCCCTGGTAATCCACGTAATTCCTAATTACGGGTATGACTGTGGTGTGTATGGTGTTATCGCCAATCAGGTCGCCCACGGCCTTGTAGCCCTTGTCTTTGCCCATCCACTGTCGCACCTGAAGGTCCTTGGGCGCGGAATACGTGATGCGAATTAGGTGAAACGAATCCGTGTCATTGATATTCAGATAGAAATTGGCGTCACCAGTGGATGTCCTGGCACTGAGGCCGTTTGCCCGGGTCGGGGCGCTCCACTCCGCGGGATACACGGATATGCCAGGGCTGTGCGCATTCGTGTCCGTGTCCCCTGATGCACCCACGTCGCACAGGTCCGAGTTTGCCATCTTTTCGACCAGGATATAGGCGCATTTCATGGGTATGGAGGGTCTCAATTCCAGGCGTTGCAGGTCGAGGGGGTGCCCGGGTTTTACCTTCACGGATACGGTTATTGCCCTGTAGGTGTCAGATGCCGGCAACCGGGCGATGTTCCTGTTCCCGCTGTTGTCGTGCAACACGAGGAACCCGGCCTGGTCCGACCTGTAGATTAAGCCCACCTTGATTACCTTTGGCAGGGGCTCATCCAGGGCAATCGTCAAGCCCGCGGCCGTTGACTGGTTTTCACGCACGAAAAAGCGGCCGTCCATGGCCGCCCGGGTCCACTGCCCTGTGAAAGCGACTCCGGCCGTGTCGGGGCCTGCACAACCCTGGCCTTGGGCATTACATGAATAATCAGCCCTCACGTGAAAGATGTCGATATTTTGCCTGTGTTTATCGGCACTTACAAGGGATACGACCTGGTCATTCCGCATGATTAGCATGTTGTCCCTCGTGTCGCTCTCGAAATACACGGGCCTGGAATCCGGGTTTGTACACAGGGCGTTCAAAAAACGCGCCTCCCGCGGGTTTTGCGAGTCCCGTACATCGATCATCACCGTGCTGCGCCTGCCCCTGGCCCATTTCCCGTGGTATTTTGCCGGCGGGTCCCATTCCGCCGGGTAAAAACACACGCCCGGTGTATGCGCGGACGCCTTGTTGTCGTCAGGATCGCCTGCCGTAACCTTGTAGGTATCGCCCGTGTTTTTGTCCCTGGCTGAAATGGCATACACGTGCAACCCGCCCGAGAAATTGAACAGCACGTTTATGCCTGTGGTTGATGTGCCATAGTCGTACAGGGGCTTCCACACGTCAAATGTGACCTCCCTGTCCGTGCCGTCGCCTGGCAGCATGGCAACGGTATGGTATGCCTTGCCATCGTACTGTGAGATCGACAGGGGCACAATGGCGGAATAGGACACGGTTACGGAAAATCCATGGCCCTTTTGTGCCTCGGGCACGTTCAAGTAGAAGTTGGTGTTTCCGATCATGCCGAACGCGTCGTCCGTGATTTCGATTTGCGGTTTCCTGGGTTGAAGGGTCCACAGGTGCATGGTATCCGAGCCCTTGGTGACCGTGGTCATGTGACTGGTTTGATCCACGGTATAATTCGTGCATTGCGGGTGCAGGATAAAGCGCACCGGGTCAGTGACACCGGCGGCCTTTTTATAGAAATCTGCCATGAACAGGCACTCGCCGGCCTTGTCCAAAAACAGCTTGCGCACGAAGTAATCCAGGTCCTGGTATGCCGCGCCCGCACTGCCAATCGAGACCCCCATGTCCTTGTCGGAGTAAAAACCCATGATTTCCCCCAGGCTGTTGGTCACGCTCTTTTCCTGGAAATTGTTACCCACCATCAGCGTGTTATGACCTATCGTACCGTAGGTAAAATCGTGGGCCGGTCCGGCCTGGTACACCTCGTACCCCGGGTCATGGGCGAACCACGTACCCCCTTTTGCAATGACCACCGTGTTTTCGTCCAGGTGGCTGTGTCCGACCTCCGGCCCTGCATGGGTTGCCACCATCAACGCATCCTTCGACCAGGATGTACGCATGCTGGCCCACCCGATCGTCCTGAAGTCACGGCCTGTGTTTTCATTCGACAGGTCAGGCAGTTGCGATTCCTTGATCGGGTGAAACAGGCTCAGGGCCAGGGGATACTCCACGTGCCAGCCCACGGATTGCAGCAGTTTCATCGCGTATTTGTCACCGGTCCGGTCATACAGGATCGGCAGTACGGTGCCATAATTCCGGTTACTCGACGAACTGTCCGCAAAATTCACGTATTGGGTACCCGCCGGGACCAGGTTGTGGTACAGGAAACGGGATATGTTTCTCACGTAAGGGTCGTTGAACACGTTATGACCGGTGACGACCCTGTCGAACAGGCCAAACAAAAGGGCATTGGTCATGGCATAGGACCCGTACGTGATGCCTTCGATCCATCCCCCATCCTTGTCCGCACCCCTGTACATCCGGTCCATGCCCTGCCTGGCCTCGTCCAGGTATTTTGCCACGTCCCTGTCGCACCACAGCGCCAACGCACCGATCCCCATGGCCGCATGGTGCAGTGCAAACCCGTTGGGCCATGCGCCAGGGTCGTTCATGGGCGGACTCTGGGCCTCCTGGTAGATCGGCCGGATTCCACGTTGCATGATGCAGTCCTCGATCAGGTCCTTTTCGCCTTGGGTCAACGTATCCGCTATGTTGTCGAATGCCTCTGACACGCCCATGGTAAAGTGCGCACCGTCCAGCACCGGTTTCCCGGTGCCGTAATCCGGGTCCCCCCAGGTACTCCAGCCCGTGGTGCACAGCGACATCAGCACCGGTTTCACCCAGTCGGCATACCTGGTATCACCCGTGACCAGGTAGGCGAATGACACGGTTTCGATCCTCTGCTGGATGGCCCTGGATATCCCGGTCCAATACGGATAGTCGGACAACCCCTTTTCATCGTGCGACAGTTTGTCCGACAACTCGTGGTCGCCGTAAAACCGCCATGCGGAATCGCCGTTGTTCAGGTAATCGTGAAACAGCACGTCTATGCCCCTGGATACCCGGAAATTGTCGAAATAGCCCTGTCCGTTGTGCACCTTGCCTGACACATCCCCGATGTAACCCATTGCGTATATTGCAGGATCGCTCATCAACTGGCCACTGGTGGCCAGGGACCCGTCGATATAGAGTTTATACGTGCCCTGGGTCGCCCGGATCGCGAAGTGGTGCCACTTCCCCGGTATGATGTTGCGCACGTTTGCGTGGTCCTGGGTGGAAATCGACTCCCCTTTCTGGGTAATTCTTACGAACGTGTAGGCGCTGCCACTGTAGGATGCAAACACAATGAATCCGTCCTGTTCGTCCGGGTCCGGATAGTAGTACTCGAATTCCACCAGCACGTCCCCGGTTATGGGTTTTGCCAGGTCCCTAATCGCCCATGCCGCCTGGGACGTTGTTGTGCCAAGGTGCAGGCATTGCCCGTAGCCATGCGGAAACGGCTGCAAATACGGGTAAAAAATATGGTATGACCCGCTGTAAACGGAAAAATCCGGCTCCCCGCCGTCCTGGATGGCGTACTTGTCGGCGAGCCCCTTCATCTGTGCCCATATCCGGGCCGCAGAGGTGTGAAAGATGTTGTCTTCATCCTGGTCCCCTGCCTTGTCTTGCAGTGCAACCGGGTCGAAAAACCTGGGATGGCCCAAGGGGGTATAAACGCATTTACCCGTGTTTTTGTCGCAGGTATCCATGGTGCACGCGTTGTTGTCATCGCAGGTCTTGGGCCGGTGCAGGCACTTGCCGGTCTTGGGATCGCATTGATCCACCGTGCACGGGTCCCGGTCATCGCAGGATTTCGCCGTATGCACGCAATGGTGCAACGTGGGGCTGCACTCATCGATCGTACAGGGCAGGGAATCGTCGCACAGTTCACCCTCGTCCGTTTTGCCGTCGCAATCGTTGTCCAGCCCGTCACAGGATGTCTCGTTTCCCGGTTCGTAATCCCGGACATCCGAGTAATCACAGTAGTACTGGCCCGTGGTCTCATTGCATTTCAAGTGGTCCTTCCCGTTGTTACACACACCGGTATCCAGACATGGCTGGTGGGGTTTCGGCCGGAACACGCATTTCCCCTGCACGCAGGAGTCATCGGTGCACGCAATATGGTCGTCGCACTCACCGCAACTGCCACCGCAACCATCATCGCCGCACTGCTTACCCTTGCAACTTGGGACCGTGGGGTCCAGTGGACGGCAGTCCTTGCCATCGGGCACGCCGTCGTTATCGTCATCCGGGTCCACGCAGTCCGCCACCTGGTCGCCGTCCGTGTCCGGGAAACCCTCGTCCGTCTTGCCGTTGCAGTTATTGTCCAGCCCGTCACAAATCTCCTTGGCACTGTAATTGGCCACATCAGCGTAGTCACAAACGTACTCCCCATCCTTACAGGTAATGCCCACCCCCGCTTCGCAAACCCCCTTGGCCAGACACTTTGGTTTTTGTTTGTCCTGGTGGATACACCCCCTGTCAGGGTCACACTTATCCAGGGTGCAAGCGTTGTTGTCATCGCAATTTACCGGGGTATGCAGGCACTCACCGTCCCGGCCGCAGTGGTCCGTGGTACACAGGTTGTGATCATCGCAGTCCCGGTCATCCCCGCAACCTGTCCTGACCTCATATCCGGTCGTCCCTTCATCGGGTGTCACGTCCTGCGCGTACGTGTCCGATACGTCCGCGCCGTCCCTTTCCGCTGGCACCAGGTCCCTGGAGGGCTCTTGCCGGGTATCCGCAAAATCAACTGCAATATCAAGATGTTGGATTGACTCATCGGCTCCTTCCGCCTTGCCCGTATCCAACCCGCCTCCGCCAGGCCCGCTGCCTGCACATGACACGGCCAGCCCAAGGACCAGCGCAACGGCTATTTTGTGCATGATGTCTCCTCCTGAAATGCCCGGCACACGTTATTTATACAAAAATTTATACAAAAAACCCAGATTACCTGTCAGATTTGGGGAAAATTCAAAGGTCTTTACACATTCATTGTTTTATATGAGGGTTGTTCAGGAAATATATCAATAAAGACAGGGGGTTACTTATTGGCGTTCTTCATTTTCATGATCAGGCCGCCTGCCAGGATGTCCTCGGCCTGGCGCTTGGATGCGTCAACGTGCAACTTGATGTCGATGCCCTTGGTCTTGTTGTGGGCCACGAAATCCGCCTGTTTTTCCACGCTCTTGCGCAGGCCCTTGAACACAAAGACATCACCCTGGTCGCATTTGTCATAATCCTCGGGATTGACGAATGTAGCCGGCAGGATGCCATGGTTGCACAGGTTGTCCTTGTGAATACGGGCAAAGGACTTGGCAATCACGACCCTTACGCCCAAATAACGCGGTGCAATGGCCGCATGTTCACGGCTGGAACCCTGGCCATAGTTTTCGCCACCGATGATGATGCTGGCACCGGCCTCCTTGGCGCGTTTTGCGTACGTCCCGTCCACCAGGTAGTAAACGTATTCCGCAATGGCCGGGATATTCGACCGCAAGGGCAGCACCTTGGCACCGGCCGGCATGATGTGGTCGGTGGTGATGTTGTCCTCGACCTTCAACAGGGCCGGAATCTCCATTTTGTCATCCAGCGGCGGGTACCAGGAATCCTCCACCGGGTGGATGTTCGGGCCCATGATTACCTCCACGGACTGCGGGTCCTCCGCAGGCGGGATCACCAGGCGGTCGTCCACCAGGAACTTCTGGGGCATCTTGATTTCAGGGTAATCACCCAGTTTCCTGGGGTCCGTGATGCACCCGTTCAGCGCCGAAGCCACGCAGGTTTCGGGGCTGGCCAAAAAGATGTTTGCATCCGGCGTACCGGAACGGCCCTTGAAGTTACGGTTAAATGAGCGCAGGGTATTGCCCGCACTGGTTGGTGCCTGGCCCATGCCGATGCAGGGACCGCATGCGGATTCCAGTACACGCACGCCCGCAGCGATCATATCGGCCAGGGCGTTGTTACCCGCGATCATCCTGAAGACCTGCGAGGACCCCGGGCTGACCGTCATGGACAGTTTTTCCGATACCTTGCGGCCGCGCAGCGCGTTGGAAACCACCATCAGGTCATGGTACGACGAGTTCGTGCATGAACCCACGTTCACCTGGGTCAAAGGCGTACCCTCGATCTCGGATACCGGCACCACGTTGTGTGGCTGGTGGGGCTTTGCCACCATGGGCACCAACTGGTTCAGGTCGATCACCTCAACCATGTCGTATTCGGCGTCCCAATCCGCCTCCAGGTTCACCCAATCCTGTTCGCGGCCCTGGCGCCTCAGGAAATCCAGGGTCATCTCGTCGGACGGGAAGATCGACGTGGTGGCACCCAGTTCGGCCCCCATGTTCGTGATCGTGGCCCGTTCGGGCACACTCAAGGTCTTGACCCCGGGGCCGAAATATTCAAACACGCGGCCCACGCCACCCTTGACGCTCAGGCGCCGCAGCAGTTCCAGGATGATGTCCTTTGCCGCAACCCACGGCCTGAGTTTACCAATCAACTTGACGCCCACGACCTCGGGCATCTTCATGTAAAACGGACCGCCTGCCATTGCCACAGCCACGTCCAGGCCGCCTGCGCCGATCGCCATCATGCCCAGGCCGCCCGATGTGGGGGTATGCGAGTCCGAACCCAACAGGGTTTCGCCCGGAACCGCAAAGCGCTCCACGTTTACCTGGTGACAGATACCGTTGCCAGGTCTTGAAAAATAAATCCCGTGCTTTGCGGCCACACTTTGCAGGTACTTGTGGTCATCCGCGTTACGAAAATCCATCTGCAGCATGTTGTGATCGACATAACTGATTGAAAATTCAGTTTTTACCTTGTCAACCCCCATGGCCTGGAACTGCAAATAGGCCATTGTACCGGTCGCATCCTGTGTCAGGGTCCGGTCTATCTTGACTGCGATTTCCTCACCCTTTTCCATTTTTCCGGAAATCAGGTGGGTGGATATGATCTTGTGTGTGAGAGTCTGTGCCATGTATCACCTCATAAAAAAGCCTGGCTAACCGTACCAGAAGGTTTGTTTTTGTCAATATGGTTTGGTCATGGTTTGTCCTAAAATTTGACAGGTAATTTGTGTGGGGGACAATCCTTGCCATCGCAAATATAAGGGATTAAAATCGTCGTAACTTTTATGGAGGTTACAATGGCCGTAGAAAACGTAAAGCAATACTTCGATGACCTGAACGCACGGATACAGGGAAACCCTGCAAAGGCAAAAAAGATCGGTGGCGCCTATGGCTTTGTCGTCACCGGTGACCAGGAGGGCACCTACCTGGTGGACCTGAACAACGTGGCAGTCCAGGAGGGCACCACGGATGGCGCAAACGTCACGATAAAACTATCGGATGAAACCTTGCTCAAGATCCTGAATCGGGAACTCAATGAAATGCAGGCATTCACCCAGGGGAAACTGAAGGTACAGGGCAATCCCATGGCCGCTTTGAAATTGAAGGACGTATTGAATCCCAAGGGATGGTGAAGCGTCTAAAGCCCTTGAAAGGGCACAGGGTATTGGAACTTTGCAGCCTGTTGCCCTGTCCCATGCTGGGACTGCTGCTGTCAGACCTCGGCGCGGATGTTTTGAAAATCGAGGGTACCGAGGGTGACCCGGTGCGCAATGTTCCACCGCTCGCATTTGGCAGGGGCCTGATGTACCATGCCCTGAACCGCGGCAAAACAGTACGTAAACTGGACCTGGGTAAACCAGGGGACCGCAAACAGGTGCTGGAACTGGTAAAGGACCACGACATCCTGCTGGAGGGCTTCAGGCCGGGTGTGCTGGAAGGCATGGATATGGGAATCCATGTGTTGTCCGCCTATAACCCGGACTTGCTGGTAATCCGCATGTCAGCCCTGGGCCAGAACCAGTGGACCAGGCCGGCTCACGACCTGAACCTGGTAGGGTTGTCGGGTGTCCTGGGCCTTAACGAATCCCTGGACCCCCTGCCGCTCCAGGCAGCGGACATGTCCACCGCAATGCTGGCAGCGATCTCTACGCTGGCAGCGATCATGGAAGGCCAAAAAGGGGCCTTGGACGTTCCCCTGGTCATGGGTGCACACCTGGCCGCGTTCCCCGTTTATGCGCGGTTCACCGGGCCGTCGGACATGAGGACTGATACCAGGTTGCTGGAGGGCGGATACCCGTTTTACCGCATGTACCGCACCAGGGACGGTCGCAGGGTATCCGTTGCCGCAATTGAGCCGAAATTCGTCCAACGCATAATAAAGATTACGGGACTGCAACGTGCAGACCAACGGGAAATGGAACAGTGGTTCGGCGCCTACACGCTCCAGGAACTCATCGATGTATTTTCGAGTACCCCTGCCTGCGTGGAACCGGTGTTATACCCGTGGGAAACCGTGAAGCATCCGGTATTCAAGACGATGTTTGCCCCTCTTACGGAGCGGGAAAACACTTTCCTGTTGCCGCTGACCCCATTTGCCGGTCCTGAGGATGTGCCAAAAGGCACCTGGGTGAAGGAGCGGCAATCCTGAAGATTCGTAGCAGGATGGATGGCCTTGATTTGGTGGCAATTCCAGGGCGGGTTTAGAACCAGCACCTACGAATATTACCGCAAATTCAGTGTGTTACGACACAAGGCAAATCGTGTGTTGTGTAATATGACGACTTTTTCAACAGCATCGGACGGGCCGCTTGCAGTGCCCGGCTCCCGAATTTAGTCCGGTATTTTGACAAACCAACCACGGGGCGTTAGGATTACTCGGATTTGCGAAGGGGAGCACTATGCCAAGGAGTTACAAATTTGTAACCTGTCTTACGTTAATGATTGGAATTGCATTAAGTTTCAACACATGCTCGAATGCTCATCACGAGGAAAACAATGCATGCCCTGACTGCGTTGTGGACCACTTGACCATACCCCAGCATCCGTTTTTGGCACCTAACGGCAAGAACAACATGCACGACGACGCGTACATGTCCGATACGTACGAGATTTCAGGACCCGAAAACCGCGCGCCCAGGGTAACCTTGAAAAAATATGCAAAGGGAATCAACACCTGTGTGACACTGGCATTTGACCGCAAGGGCAGGATCCTGACCACGAGCGTGGCCATGCTGAATGCGTCGATCCTGTTGCTGGACCCGGCAAGCCTGGCAGTGATCGCCAAATACGAACTGCCCCCGCGTGACCCCACGGACCCGCTGTTTCCCTATGACGACACCTCCGGGGCCACGTATTTCGTGCTGGACAACCGGGACAGGCTGATATTCGCCGATTCGTCCAATGCGATCCAGGTGATAAAATACAACGATACCACGCAAAAATTCGACGCCTTGAAGCGCTATGACCTGAGCAAGGTCCTGGTGCCCATGAAGGCGCCCGCCAGGGACCATATCCAGATGGCCATACCGGGCTGGCAGGGCCGCTATCTGTGGTTTACCAGCCGTTACGGCGTGGTGGGCACGATCGACCGGCAGACGGGGAAGGTCAGGCACATTGCGCTTGCGACCGATGGCAAGGGTGAGGAGATCGAGAATTCCTTTGCCATGGCCGAGGACGGAGCCTATATCATCACCGACCATGCCATGTACCGTTTCGAGGCAGGGGCGGACGGTACGCCCAAGGTCGTGTGGCGGACACCTTACGACCGCGGGGACCGCGTAAAGCCATCCAATTTCAACCAGGGGTCGGGCACAACGCCCCAGGTATTCGGCGACCTGGTTGCGATCAGCGACAACGCGGAACCCAGGATGGATATCCTGTTTCTGAAGCGCAGTGACGGCAGCGTGGTATGCAAGACGCCCGTGTTCGACGCGGGCAAGAGCACCACGGAAAACGCCTTGCCCGGGCTGGTGAGGCAGGGGCCAAACGGGCTGGAATACTCGGTAATCATCGACAATAACTACGGGATCGAACGGGACAAGGTCCTGGCAAAAGGGCGCTGCTGGACGCATCACGCGGGCAATTTGATCCGTCTGGACCTGGTCCCTGACAAGGACGGCCATTACCACTGCCACCAGGTGTGGCGCAGCAAGGAAAAGTCGTCGCAGGTCCTGCCGAAACTATCCCTGAAAAACGGGCTGTTGTACATTTACACCTATAAATACCTGGAGGACAAGCAGGATTACACGTGGTACCTGACCGCAGTGGACTATTTCACCGGTCGTACCGTGTTCAAGATCCCAACGGGCGAGGGCCTGGATTACACGAATTTCGGCCAGCCCTTGATCCTGGGACCGGACGGCAAAACAGCATACCTCGGCACCATGGGCGGACTGTTACGCATACAGGACACACAGTAAGAGAGGCAAAAACGTCATGCAAAATCCAAGAAGGAGTTGAAAAGGGCCTCCCTGGGATCGCTGGCTTCCAGCCGGCATTCTCAAATGGCTTTAAAAGCAACATGTTACAAAATACTCGAGATCTCGGATTTGCTTCGAAACCAATCAAATCAACACCCTCTCCAAGATTACGCGTCAAAAAAGGGGACAAACCCTGGATTTTTTCACCTGTTTTACATATTATAATTGGTCGGGAAGGTGAACGATGAAACACAAAATCATTTTACTATTGCTGGCCACGGCATTTGCTTGCAGCGGCAGTGGAAACAGCAAGGGCAACGGTAATTCGGATGCATTCGACATCCATACCGTATCCCCGGACTTCGGGTCCATGGACCAGGGTCCCGTGGTGGGCTGCACGTCGGACAAGCAGTGCCCTGCGGAAAAACGAAAATGCGAGCCCGTTTTGCACCAGTGCGTGCAGTGCATTAACGACGGGGACTGCCCGCAGGGATACTGCGTGGACAATCAATGCCTGGATAAGCCCTGCAAGCCCAATACCAGGACCTGCTCGAGGACGGGGAAGGCCAGGATATGCAATGCCGATGGCAGTAAGTACACCGAGGTGGACTGCCTGGCCAAGGGCCAGGAATGCTACCAGGGCCAGTGCGTGACCTGCGTACCAGGGGAACTGGCATGCAAAAATAACATCGCCATGCAGTGCAAGCAGGATGCCTCGGGCTGGAATGAAACCCCGTGTTTCGACAAAAAATGTGTGGATGGCAAATGCCTGACCTGCGTGCCAGGCGCCAGGAAATGCAAAGGTGAAATAGTGATGCAATGCAACGCCGATGGCACGGGATACGTCCAATACGAGGACTGCAAGAGTTCCGAGACCGGCAAGATATGCCACATTGGACAGTGCATTAACATGTGCAAGGCGAATGCAAAATTCACGACCAATTTGGGCTGCGAGTATTGGCCCGTGGACCTGGAGCAGCCGCCCAAGGAAGCAAATGATAACATGGACCCCGAAAATTCACCCTTTGCAGTGGTCGTGGGCAACACCAGCAAGTCCGTTACGGCCAAGATCACCGTGTACAAGGCCGGCCAGAAATTCAAGGAGGTCACTGCACCGCCCGGCAAAGCCACGATCATCAACCTGCCGCCATACAACGTGCACGGCAGCATGCTGGATACGCGCTCGTGGCGGATCGTCAGTAACCTGCCCGTGGTGGCGTACCAGTTCAACCCGCTGGAGAACGTGAACGTGTACTCCAACGACGCCAGCATGCTGATGCCCACCAATGCCCTGGGCCGCGAGTACATGGTGGTTGCCTATCCACAGCCGAAGTGGGCTGGCGTCAGCGCATACCTGACGGTTGTGGGCACATCAAAGCAGGATACAACCGTAAAGATAACGCCCACCACGCAAATCCAGGCCGGACAGGGTGTACAGGCCATGAACCCCGGACAAACGTACCAGTTCAAGTTGAAACAATACCAGGTGTTGAACCTGAACACGAGTCAGCCCTTTGGCGACCTTACGGGTACGATCATTACGGCGGACAGGGCCGTGGCCGTGTATGCGGGTGATATGTGTGACACAGTGCCCATTGAAACATGCGATCACGGCAGGTGCACGTACGAAAAGAATTTTATTTCCTGTCAGACCAGCAATGACTGCCAGCCTGTGATGGCCTGCGACCACCTGGAGCAACAGATATTCCCGATGAAGGCCGTTGGCAAGGAATACGTGATCACGAAATCCTGGAAAAGGGGACAGGCACCGGACCTGGTCAGGGTAGTGGCCGTGCAAAACAACACCAGGGTACAGGTATCCCCCCTGGCTGCATCGATCCCCATCTTGAACAAGGGTCAGCACTTCGACTTCGAAATCATGTCCGACATCCACCTGACTTCCAACAACCCCATAATGGTGGCACAATTTCTGGAAGGACAGGATGCACCGGGTGCCGCGCACATGGGCTGTTATAATTCGCTGTCTGGTACACCGTGCCAGGGTGGCGGTGGCTGTACCTGCGCCGGGCAAGGAAAGTCCTGTTCCTCTGACTCGGACTGTTCTCTTGGCGATTTTCCCGGTGCCACCATGGTACAATGTATTGATAAGAGCACCCAGATGTCTTGTATGTATGGTGGTAACTGTGTATGCCTGGCCATGGGAGGGTCGTGCAGTAATGAATACGACTGTTCCCCCAACGATGCGGACATTGGTGACCCTGCATTCATCCTGGGTGTGCCTGTTGAGCAGTACCGCAAGAAATACGTGTTCCTGGTCCCCACGAAGTATGCTGACAACTACTTGAATATCGTGGCGAAACAGGGGGCCACGGTCACTTTGGACGGTATGACACTGGCGCAAAACCAGTTCAAACCGATCCAGGGTTCGCAATACATGTCTGCCAAGCGCAAGATGCAGGAGGGTTCGCACACAATCACATCCAACCAGCCCATGGGTATCGTGGTCTATGGCTGGGACTGGTACGTGAGTTATGGTTATCCCGGCGGGATGAATATTGAATCGATCTACTCGCATTGATACATGCACGATTTATGCCGCGACCCTGATCATCGCCGGCCTGATTTTCCGGCTGGCGTTCCTTGGGGATTTCCACTTTGCCTTTGACGAATCATTTTTTTACGACACGGCCCTGCGCATCGCACAACTAAGGCATTTTCCCGTATATGGTGCCTACGTTACCGGCGCGTCCGTACGCGTACCGGGCGGGGCATTTCACTACCTGATGGCCCTGCCCCTGTTTTTCAGCCGCCACCCGTACGGGCCGGTACTGCTGGTGATCCTGCTGGGCAGCCTGGGGCAATACATCATTTTTGTACTATTTAAACGCCTTTTTGATTGCAAATCGGCCATATTTGTACTGATAATCACGACTTTTAACCCGTTTTTCGTGTTTTTTGCAGACTCCATATGGAATCCCGATGTGCTAATATTCTTTGGTGCACTATATTTATTTTTGCTGGTCGAGGCCCTGGACAACTGGCCGTGGTCGGCATTTTTTCTGGGTGCACTGTTGGCGTTCTTGCCCCAGATCCACCTGTCCACGGTCCACCTGACCATCCTGACCGCTGCGTTTTTGGCGATCAAGCGCCCGAGGCTGCGTTGGACCTTCCTGGGCCTGGGCGCACTGGCCGGCCTCGCCACGTACATCCCGTATTTCTGGGTGGATTTCCATCACCACTTTGCAAACACCAGGGCACTTTTGCATGCACATCACGCCGCATTCCAGCCCCTGGAGGCCTTGCGGGCCTTTGCCTACCTGTTTGTCTATCCAGCGGGTGAGGCCACGTATTTCATTGCCAAGGGTTCGTGGTTTCCGTTGAAGGAGTGGCGTTTTTACCCCTCGGGTATGCGCACATACCTGTACGACGTGTCCAATACCCATGCCTGGGGTTACGCGGTAGTCGTGGTGCTGGTGCTTGGCGTGTTGTTTGCAGTAGCTTCGGCAGCCTGGTGGTTGCTCAAGGGCCGCAGGCAGGAAAATCCCCTGTTTACTTTGTATTGGCTGAATTTGCTGATATTGCCCGTGGAATTCCTTTTTGCACGCAAGGCGTTTTATCCCCACTACACGATCGTGCTGTTCGCACTGTGCCTGGCACCCATTGCCGCCCTGGTATCCGCAATGGGGAAAGGGGCGTTTCGCGTGGTACTGGCCGCAGGCGTTATCCTGGCGCTGGCCCAGGGCATTACCACGAGGGGCTGGTACAACCAGGAGGAGCGAGTGGTCGGGCTGTCCACGTTCCTTGATGTCGGTAAAATCGTGTGTTTCGACCCTGCACGCACGGTGGCCTTTAATATCCGGGTGGCCAGGACCCGCGTGGGCAATTACCCCCTGCGAATCCTCTGTCGGGACTATTTTAAGCATCCCAAGGCATTCGGCAGCAGGTCAAGGGTCAGGTACACGTTGTACCGGTTCGATCACAAGGTACACGGACACATCAAACATTGGAATCTCGGCAGTGCAATCCTGGTAAAGAGGGGGCACTGAATACCGGGACGAGCCGCCCAGCTCACAGGCAGGCGAGTCCGCCTGCGCTCCACACGGCCTCGGCCACTGAATTCTGGCTTCGGGCCTATGGCATCGAGACGCAGCCTGCGGCTGCTGCGGGACGGCCCTGCGGGCCTTTCGGGAAGGCTTCCGTTGTAATCGGGAGCGCTCGGTCTCGGCCTCGGCCAACGGTCACGGACAACGGTCTCGGACTCGGGCCTCTGGCATCGGGACGCAGCCTGCGGCTGCTACGGGACGGCCCTGCGGGCCTTTCGGGAAGGCTCCCGTTATGACCGGAAACCTCGGCCACGGCCTCGGCCTCGGCAACAGTGTCAGGTTCAGTGGCTACTGGTTCATGGAATCCAGGAATTCCCTGTTCGTATCGTACCTGGAGAGTTTATCCAGCAGGAATTCGATGGCATCTATGGGATTGAGGGGGTGCAGCAACTGCCGCAACACCCATACGCGGTTCAACGTAACCGGGTCCAACAGTAATTCCTCTTTCCTGGTGCCGCTCTTGTTTATGTCCAGGGTGGGGAATATACGTTTTTCCATGAGCTTGCGGTCCAGGTGCAACTCGCAGTTACCCGTGCCCTTGAATTCCTCGAAGATCACCTCGTCCATCCTGGAGCCGGTGTCAACCAACGCGGTGCCAATGATTGTCAGGGACCCGCCTTCCTCGATGTTACGCGCGGCCCCAAAGAATCGTTTGGGTTTATGCAGTGCGTTGGAATCCACGCCACCGGACAGGATCTTGCCGGACGGTGGAACCACGGTATTGTATGCACGTGCCAGCCTGGTAATCGAGTCGATCAGGATCACCACGTCCCGTTTGTGTTCCACCAGCCGCTTGGCCTTTTCGATCACCATCTCGGAGACCTGCACGTGACGCGCCGCGGGTTCGTCGAACGTGGAGCTGATCACCTCGCCCTTCACGGAACGCTCCATGTCCGTGACCTCCTCGGGACGCTCATCGATCAGCAGGACTATCAGGTACACCTCCTTGTGGTTGCGCTCCAAGGCATGGGCAATATCCTGCAACATCACGGTCTTACCGGTCCTGGGTGCCGCCACGATCAAGGTACGCTGGCCCTTGCCCTGGGGCGCCATCAGTTCGATAATCCTGGTGGTGTAGTTCTGGGGATTAAACTCCAGCACGAATCGTTCATTCGGATACAGCGGTGTAAGGTTATCAAACAAGGTCTTGGTTTTGGCGATCTCGGGTGATTCATAGTTAATCACCTCGATCTTCAACAGTGCAAAATAGCGCTCCCCTTCCTTGGGCGGCCTGATCTGGCCGGCCACCGTGTCACCGGTCTTCAGGTTGAAACGCCTGATCTGGGATGGCGACACGTAGATATCGTCGGACCCGGGCATGTAACTGGTGTCAGCCGACCGCAGAAATCCAAATCCCTCAGGCAGGATCTGCAAGACACCTTCGCCGTATATCATGCCGTTGTTTTTGGTCTGTGCCTCCAGGATCGCAAAGATCAATTCCTGCTTCCTCATCCCCCTGGCCCCGTCGATTTTCAGGTCCTTGGCCAGGCCCAACAGGTCCTTGATCTTCATCTTTTTCAGTTCATTAAGATTCATACTCCTCCTTGCGGTGAATTGCTAAAAACACCATAAAATTTCAAATATTACCCACAGGTCAAAGCCATTCTTCCCGTGAGGCAAGCATAAAGACATCCACAATAGCGTCCCTGTCCATGGGACGGATCGCAGGCAGGACCCGCCGGCCCTCGTGCCCCTGACCCACGGTTGCAATGGCCGTATCCGCCAGGTCGGTCCAGTCATCACGCGACACGCCCAGTTCCTGAAGCGTCACGGGGAGTCCCATGGCCTGAAAGCGCTTCCTCAGTTCAACAGCGCCCCTGGCCGCGGCATCGGCATCGTTTTCATCGCGTACATTAAGCACACGCCTTGCAAAGGATGCAAATTTTTCAGGATTTTGCCGGCCGGCCCACAGCATCCATGCCGGGTTCAATACGGCCAGACCAGCACCATGGGCAATATCATACCACGCTGAAAGCACATGTTCAATGGCATGCACCACAAAAGGACCGTCAGCGCCCGCCTGGACCCACCCGTTAAGTGCGACCGTGGCGGCCCATTGCAACTGCGTCCTGGCCCGGATGTCAGCCCCGTTTTTCACAGCCAATGCACCGTATTTCAAGGCCACTCGTACCACGGACTCGGCAAAACCGTCCTGCAAGGGCGTGTTGCCCGGACCGTTGAAATAGGTTTCCGTAACGTGGCTGATCATGTCCGACACGCCGTAAGCGGTCTGGTCAGGAGGCACGCTCACGGTCAGTTCAGGGTCCAGTATCGACAATACGGGGAATATGGCATCGGAACGGATGAAGGACTTTTGCCGTGTCCCGGTGTTCGTTATCACGGCAATGGGGTCCATTTCCGAACCCGTGGCCGCAAGCGTAGGGATTGCAACCATGGGAAGGGCCTCCGTGGGTGGCCGGTAGTGCGCCTGGCCGTGGAATACCATGTCCCACGGCTCCCCGGGGTACATCACGCCCGCCGCCGCTGCCTTGGACAGGTCGATCACGCTGCCACCGCCCAGGGCCAGCACCCAATTGACACCATGGTCCCGTATTTGTTCAATGGCCCGTGTCAAGGTATCAAGCCTGGGATTGGGCCTGACCCCGCCGAACCGCACAACCGCACAATCCGCAGCCTTCAACTGGCCTTCCACCAACCCCAACAGGCCCGAGTCCAGTACCCGGTCCGACCCATAGACCACCATGCACCGCTCACCCAGCACGCCCGCTGTGCGCAAAGGCGCAATCCTGTCAGTAAGGGTTTTTACCCTGCCCGGGCCGAACACAACCCGTGTCGGGTTATGGTATTCAAAGGATCTCATGCCATAAAATCAAGGTCACAACTGTGTTGAAGAGCGGTAAAGCAACCGGTGGGCGATACTGGATTTGAACCAGTGACTTCTACCGTGTGAAGGTAGCACTCTCCCGCTGAGTTAATCGCCCGCAAAGAACAGCAGTTAGTATATTGAGTGATTTCGGATTTGTCAATGCATTTGCAGCAAGTTTGGATTGGCAACAAAAAAGCCTTTAAAATAAGCGAGTTATAAAAGATGTTTATCCCTGACCCTTTGGAGAGGCCGGTCAAAAACTATCACTTGTCAAAAAAAATATGGATTATTCTTGACTATGACGAACCAAGGGGTTACACCCAATGCAGACCTTGAATCAAATGGAGGAAACCATGGCAATGGGAATAAAGGTTAAAAAGCAGGATGCCCTGGATTACCATTCCAAGGGCAGGCCTGGAAAACTGGAGATCATCCCCAGCAAACCGTGTCTGACACAGCGTGACCTGTCGATCGCTTATACGCCGTACGTGGCTGAACCGTGCCGGGAGATCGAGGCGAATCCCGATGACGTGTACAAGTACACGGGCAAGGGCAACCTGGTTGCCGTGATCTCGAACGGCACCGCGGTCCTGGGCCTGGGTGACATCGGACCCCTGGCGGCAAAACCCGTGATGGAGGGCAAGGGCGTGCTGTTCAAGCGCTTTGCCGACGTGGATGCGACCGACATCGAGGTGGACACCAAGGACCCGGATGAAATGATCGCCGCGGTAAAGGCCATAGGCAGGACCTTCGGCGGGATCAACCTGGAGGACATCAAGGCACCGGAGTGCTTCTATATCGAGGAAAAATTGAAAGGCATGCTGGATATACCGGTGTTTCACGACGACCAGCATGGGACGGCGATCATCGCAGGCGCAGGCCTGGTGAATGCGCTGTACCTGACCAACAGGAAAGCCGAGGAAACCAGGCTGGTGGTAATGGGCGCAGGGGCTGCGGGGATCGCGTGCGCCAGGCACTTCATGCGCCTGGGTATCAAGCGTGAGAACATCACCATGGTGGACAGCCGCGGCGTGATCTACAAGGGACGCAAGGAACGCATGAACCCGTACAAGGAGGCATTTGCACAGGACACGGATGCACGTACCCTGGCCGATGCCATGAAGGGCGCGGACGTGTTTTTGGGTGTGAGCGTGGCAAACATCGTGACCGAGGAGATGCTGAAGTCCATGGCGCCTGACCCGATCATCTTTGCCATGGCCAACCCGGACCCGGAGGTCACGTACGACGTGGCAAAGCGGGTACGGCCGGATGCGATCATGGCAACCGGGCGCTCCGATTACCCGAACCAGGTCAACAACGTGCTGGGTTTTCCGTTCATCTTTCGCGGGGCGTTGGACGTAAGGGCCACCACGATCAACGCGGAAATGGAGGTCGCCGCGACCATGGCCCTGGCAAAACTGGCCAGGGAGGAGGTTCCGGACCAGGTATCCGAGGCCTACAGCGGCGAGCGCTTCCATTTCGGCAGGGATTACATCATACCCAAGCCCTTTGATTACCGGGTGCTGTTGTGGGAGGCACCGGCAGTGGCCGAGGCTGCTATTAAATCAGGCGTGGCGCGCAACCCGCTGCCTGACATGGACGAATATCGCAGGCAGTTGGAGGCCCGAATCCACCCGGCATCGATCATCAGCCGTAAGATCAGGGACAAGGCCGCGTTGGACCCGAAACGGATCATATTCCCGGAGGGGGACGAACCCAAGGTTGTCAGGGCCGCGGCCAGGATGGTGGCCGAAGGGATCGCCAGGCCGGTCTTGGTGGGGCGCAAGGACAAGATCCAGGCCGTGTTCGATGCCGAAGAACTGGACCCCAAGTCGATCACGATCGTGGACCCCATGTACAGCAGTTACCGCAAACAGTTCATCAACGCCTATTTCAAAATGCGGCAACGTGACGGCGTGACCCGGGCCTCGGCCAAGATTCACATGCGTTCGCCGATCAATTTCGCCTTGATGATGGTGCACGAGGGCAAGGCTGATGGCATTGTCCAGGGCCTGACAACCACGTACAGGGACAACCTGCGGCCTGCAATGCGTATTTTGGGTGTAAAACCGGACCAGAAAGTATTCGGCATCTATATTGTGATGCTGAAACGTTATGTGTATTTCTTTGCCGATACCACGGTGATGATCGAGCCCAGCGCCGAGGACCTGGCACACGTGGCCATACGAACCGCGGATTTCGTGCGTGCATTCAACCTGAAACCCGTGATCGCCATGCTGAGTTTTTCCAATTTCGGTTCCACGCCTCATCCCTGTGTGCAAAAGGTGCGGGATGCGGTCAGGATCGTGCACGAAACGGCGCCAAAACTGCCGATCGACGGCGAGATGCAGGCAAACGTGGCCCTGGACGTGGATTTCCGCAAGGAACATTATCCGTTTTCCCTGTTGCGGGATAAAACCCCGAACGTATTCATTTTCCCTAACCTGGATTCCGGCAACATCGCATACAAGATCCTGGACAAGATGGCCGGTGCTGTGAC
The DNA here is from genome assembly GCA_015493765.1 of Deltaproteobacteria bacterium. GTDB lineage: Bacteria > Myxococcota_A > UBA9042 > DTJE01 > S145-11 > S145-11. The sequence continues at coordinate 17,895 of WGCQ01000250.1, read as the reverse complement.
CATAGGACCTGTGCTGTTGGGCATGGACCAGCCCGTCAATATCCTGCAGGCAGGGACCGACGTGGAATCAATCGTAAACCTGGCCGCATTCACTGTGCTGAAGGCCCAAAAAGGACCTTTCGACCTGTAAGGGCAGTCAGTCCTGAGAGTTGCCCCAAAATTACTTGCCAAAACAGTACGAAAACCTTATCTTTATTCCGGCCGGCGGAGCAGGTGAGGCGGTCGCTGTCCGTCAGGATGGAGGAAAGTCCGGGCTCCACAGGGCAGGGTGCTGGATAACGTCCAGCCGGGGTAACCCGAGGGATAGTGCCACAGAAACCAGACCGCCAGGCATTGCCTGGTAAGGGTGAAACCGTGGGGTAAGAGCCCACGGGCGGCCATGGTGACATGGTCGTCGGTAAACCCCACCTGGAGCAAGGCCGAACAGGGGTCAGGCCTCGGCCTGCGGTTTGCCCGACCGTACACCCCGGGTTGGGCCGCTTGAGCCCGGTGGCAACATCGGGCCCAGATAAATGACCGTCACCCCGTTTCGGGTAACCGTTCGGGGCACAGAACCCGGCTTACGGCCTGCTCCACCGGCTATGGCTTGTCTCGTACCTGTTTTGGGATTCGGGTGCCAGGATATTGCACCCGTTCGTGGGCATTTGATGATAAATCACTGGTTTCGTAAGGCAATGGCCTCGATTTCGATATTTGCCCCCTTGGGCAGGGACGCCACGGCCACGGCTGCACGTGCGGGCTTGTGGCCCTCAAAAAAGGCCTCGTAAACCGCGTTGACCCGGGCGAACATTGCCATATCGCTCAGGTAAACATTTACCTTTACCACGTCCTTTCTGGTAAAACCCGCGGCCGTCAAAACAGCGTCCATGTTTTGCAAAACCCTTTCGGTTTCTGCCTCTATTGACGACTGGACCATCGCACCCGTATCCGGATCGATTGCGATCTGGCCGGATAAAAACAACCATTCGCCGTTTGGCACGGCAACGGCCTGGCTGTAAGGCCCTATGGCCTTGGGGGCCTTCCTCGTAGAGATAAATCGCATAAACAGCCTCGAAGGATGGCGGAGGGCAGCACGTCCCCCCGCCATCACGATACGGATCAGTTGAAACGACGCCTGAATGCCATCAATCCACCAAGTAACAGCATCAGCAGGAAGGCAAAGGCCGAGGAATTACTGCGGCCACCATCCATGGAACAACCGCCGCCTCCGCCACCACCATTGCTTTGGCCGGCATCCGCACCGCCCGTTGCATCGAACTGTGGAGGCACGCCGTTGCCGTTGTCAACACTGCCATTATCAGCAGTGGGCAGGCTGGCGCATTTGCCGCTTTGGCAGGTTTGTCCCGCAGGGCACTGGCCACAATCCAGGGTCCCGCCGCAACTGTCACTGGCACTACCGCATTCAAAGCCGAGGTCAGCACAGGTCTTGGGTGTGCAGCAGGTATTGCTGTAGCACACCTTGCCGTCCTGGCATGCGCAGTCCGCAGGGCAGGTGCCACAATTTTCACCTGCATTGGCATCGCACGTACCATCGCCGCAAGCGGTTGACGCCTGGCACTTTCCGTTTACGCACGTCTTGCCGGAATCGCACTGGCCGCAATCCAGGGTGCCACCGCAACTGTCGTCTGCATTACCGCATTCAATACCAAGGTCAGTACAGGTCTTGGGTGTACAACAGGCATTATTGTGGCATACCTGGCCGGAATCGCACTTGCAGTCCGCAGGGCAGGTACCGCAGTTTTCGCCCGCATTGGCATCGCACGTGCCGTCGCCGCAATTGGGATTCGCGGCCTTGCAGTCATCCGGGCAATTGCACTTGTTTTCGCCCTTGTCGGCCTCGCACGTACCATTACCGCAGTTCGTGCACAGGCTTGCACCCACAGGCTGGTCGGAGGGGCAATTGCCGTCACTGTCCGGTTTCGCCGTGGAAATCGCCTTCAGGCCGGTGCAGCATTTGCCCATTCCAACGGCAAAGGAATTACCTTCGGTTGTGCAATCCACGCATTTTCCCTCTGCGGTACATACCTGGCCATTCTGGCAGGCGCAGTCATCAGGACACGAGTTGCAGTCCTCGCCCGCATTGGCATCGCACGTGCCGTCGCCGCAATTGGGATTCGCGGCCTTGCAGTCATCCGGGCAATTGCACTTGTTTTCGCCCTTGTCGGCCTCGCACGTACCATTACCGCAGTTCGTGCACAGGTTTGAACCCACAGATGGTGTGGAGGGGCAATTGCCGTCACTGTCCGGTTTCGCCGTGGAAATCGCCTTCAGGCCGGCGCAGCATGCACCCAGGTCACTGGGAAATGTCTTGCCTTCTGCCGTACAATCCACGCATTCACCCATTGCGTCACACACCTGGCCGTTCTGACACGCACAGTCGTCAGGGCAAGTCTTGCAGTCCTCGCCACTGTCAGAATCACATTTCCCATCACCGCATCCGGCAACCGTGGAAACGCATTTGCCCTTGTCATTACAAGTCTGGCCGTCCGCACATTTACCGCAGGTGCCACCGCATCCGTCGTCACCGCATTCCTTGCCATTACAATTTGGCTCGCATGGACACACCTGGAAACTATCGTGATACGTTGAAAGACCACAGTACTGGTATTCAACAACACAGAACAAATCCCACTTCCAGTTTGGAAGCGCATTACCGTCCTTATCCTTGCCGCAGCAATAGGGATCGGGAGCGGTAAAGAAGGTAACGCCCTTGTTGCACACGCAATCCAGGAGTTTGGGGTCACAGTCACCTGAATTCTGACCGCAATTCGGGCCATTCTTTTCTACGCAGTACGCAGGCTGGTCTATACATTTGTGGGCATCGGTATCACAGAACTTGCCGCCGGTACAACCACCACACGCGGTCTTGCACTCGTCATAGCCACACTCCTTGTCGTTGCAGCCGGTGCACTGGACACACTTCATTCCTGTCGCATGGCCCTGGGAGTCCTTTTGCTTCTGGCAGAACTGGCCGTCCGCACATTTGCCGCAAGTGCCGCCGCATCCGTCATCACCGCATTCCTTGTTTTTACAGTCAGGTACGCATTTACACTCCAGGTTACAATTTTCCCGGGCCTCCTGTACACACACATCGTCCCATGCATTCCCGGATTTGTTACAGCAGTACTTATCCACCTGGCATGTGCAATCCTGGATCGTCTTGCATGCCGTGTCGTTAGCGCCGCACACCTTGGTGGCATCATCATTCGGGCTGCACATCCCGGGGTTATCGTTTGCCACGCATTTACCATCCTTGTTGCATACCTTGCCATCGGCGCAGGTACCACAGGGATTGCCGCACTCGTCGCTGCCACATTCCCGGCCATCACAGGAACATGCCTGGCATTTACCGGCATCACAGTATTCCCCTTTCGGGCACGTCCCACACAGCCCGTAACACCCGTCATAGCCGCATTCCTTGCCGTTACAGTTTGGCGTGCAGTCCGATGGGCATGCCAAGGGATGCTTGCCCGAGGGGTCAGCGCCGTCATCCACGCAATCGTAGTAACCAAAGTGTGGATTCCACCCGCACTTGTTGTAACCAGGCCTGTCATGGGTGGAACAATCTACCAGGCACAACGCCGACTGGGTTTTGTCCTTGTTTTGTTCGCACCACACATTGTAACGGCCGTCCGCACTACAGCAGCCTTCGAGGCCGCCTGCAATGGCCTTGCAATCATCAGCGATTTTTACACCGACACTGCAATCCAGGGCATAGGCACTGCCGCCTGTCAGGGCAAACAATACCACTATACCCATAAAACTAAAGATTCGTTTCATTGGTACCTCCTCACCAAAAATCTTAAAGACTTGGAAAGGTATTATAAAGTTATAATTAATGCCTGTCAATAGCATAGTCCTCCAGATTACCTGTCAAATTTGAGGACAAAGCGTTACGAAAACCAGCCACTACAACGAGTTACAACAGATTAACGAAGGTGTAACTTCAGGTTTCCTTGTATTCAAGGATATGTGTTTTGGCCTGGAAATCCGTAATTTTCCCGGTCCTGAGCCGGGTAAGTCCCCTATTTCCCTGTCCTGTAATTGCCAAAAAACGGTCTAAGTCTTTGCTGAAACACGGCCAGGACTGCATCGGCCAGGCTGCCCCGTGCCTCCATCATGTACATACCGGCCCGGAAACTCGATTTGGTTGTTATGAACAACAAATCCGCCTTTTTCATCCTGTGAACAGGGTGCAAAGGCGAAACACCCGCATCGGATTCGGCCTGCAAGTGCAGAAAATCTTGTTTAAATGCCGCTGCAAAGGCCTTGACTTTCGTTACTGCCGCCCTGCCCTTTTCCGGCATCATCACCCGGACCCCCCGGCTGGAATCCCAGAATATCACGGTGGACAGCGGCAGTATTGTCCCCTCTGCCGTGTTGAACGGGTCGCGATCAATATTGGGTCCAATCTTTTGAACTATCTGTTTCCTCAGGAGTTTGCAATCGATTTTTGCATCACCAGGCCTGCGGGCTGCCAGTTTTAACATGGTATTCATCCGGCCCGTCACTGTCCAGCCCCGGTATAACCCCGTCAGCAGGATCATGCTGTCCAGCCGCGCTGCTGCAAATTTGTACGGGCCTGATGTATAGGTCTCGCGGTGTGCAAGGTCCACGGAGGCCCCTTTTGCAAATACCAGGACTTCGTTGCCAGACACCACAACCAGGAGGGACGATATATTTTTCAGATTGTATATGCCAAATCGTTTTTTCATGTTCCGCATAAAAACACCTTCACGCCGGACACCCGTAGTCGCGGGTATGCCGCTTGCAACGGCATGGACCATGTACTTAGCCTCTTTTTTCGGTGCAAAAAACAATGCATCCACCCGGGTAGGTATGAACTGGCATACCTCCGAAACAGCGTCAAACGCCATGTCAACGCTCCCACGGGACTCTGGCGGGGCCTTGGTTGGCTTGACTTGTGATTTTTGATTGTTGTTTACTGATTTTTGTGCCTGTTTCACGGATTTTTTCAAGGAAATGCGCCTGTTGTGGCATCCCTTGCAACCGAACTCCGCAAAAAACATAACCAGGGCCAGCAAAAATATCGATTTTTTCATCCTTCGAACCCCTGTACTATGGGAAACACCCTGCCGGGACCAAATGCCTTGGCTGTCACCTTCAGCGCCATGGGGGCCTGCCTGCGTTTGTACTCGGCAAGCCTGATCATGTGAATCACGCGGTCCACCAGAGCGGGATCTATCCCACTGGACTTGATTTCATCACCATCCATACCCTGTTCGAGGTAAAGTGTCACTATGCGATCCAGCAGGTCATAGTCGGGCAGACTGTCCGTATCCTTCTGATCAGGGCGCAGTTCAGCCGAAGGCGGCCGGGTGATGATCGTTTCGGGGATCAATTCGCCATGCCTGTTGAATTCACGTGCCAGACCGTACACCTTGTGTTTTGACAAGTCCCCGATCACTGCCAGCCCACCCACCATGTCTCCGTACAGGGTACAATAACCCACGGCCAGTTCACTTTTGTTGCCGGTATTCAGAACCAGGCATCCGAACTTGTTGGACAGGGCCATCAGGATTACGCCCCTGACCCTGGACTGGATATTTTCCTCGGTCACATCGGCCGGCAGGTCGTTGAACAGGGGCGCCAGCAAATCCAGGAAGTCTTTGAATGGTTGTTCGATGGGGATTTCATGAAATTCTATGCCCAGGTTGCCGGCAAGGACCCGGGCATCCGTACGCGTGCCAACAGAGGAAAATCGGGAGGGCATGGACACGGCCACCACGTGCCGGGGTCCAAGGGCCCGCGTTGCAATGGCCGCCACGACCGCGGAATCTATACCACCGGATAGGCCTATGCACACCTTTGAAAATCCGGTTTTGCGTACGTAATCACGCACACCCAGCGACAAGGCCTCGATCAGTTCGGACTCCGGTGTTAATTGGGGGGGTTCAACCGGTGAAACCGCATCCAGGTCAAGCACGGTCAGCGCCTCCTGGAAGGCCGGGGCAGCAGCGATCCCAACGCCATCGGGTGATACCACAAACGACCTGCCGTCGAAAATCAGGCTGTCATTGCCGCCTACCTGGTTTACGTAAATTACGGGCACGCGGTACCTGGTTGCAACGTCCCTGGCCAGTTGCATGCGAATATCGAATTTGCCCTGTTCAAAGGGTGAGGCAGATATGTTGACCAGGTAATCTATGCCCTGGCTTCCCAGTGCTGCCGCCGGGTCGTTGTGGTACAGCCGGCGGTTCCACACGGCCTTGTCATTCCATATGTCCTCGCAGATAGTGATTCCAAGCCTGCCCACAGGCGTTTCCACTACCTTTGGCCGGGGGCCTGGCTCGAAATACCTGGCCTCATCGAATACGTCGTAGGTGGGCAATAACACCTTGCGGTGGATGCCCAGTACACGACGGTCCCACAGCACAGCCGCGGCATTAAATAACGGCTTGCCTTCCATCGCCGGATTGGGTTCGGGGAATCCAATGACCACACCGATCCCACCGGTGGCATCCCGTACCCGTTTTAGTGCCTCCCGGGCCCGCTTCACAAAGGCCTGTCGCTCCAGCAAGTCCAGCGGGGGGTAACCTGTCAGTGCCAACTCGGGAAACACAACCAAATCGGCCTTGTTTTGCCTGGCCCCGGTGATTGCATCAAGGACCTGTTCCAGGTTTTCCTCGAATGCGCCAATAGTGGGATTTATTTGTGCAAGGGCAACCTTCATGCAAGGATTCTAACCCTTTACGGCCTGTACAGCAACGACTTTTGTTACCCAAATTACCGGTAATTCGAGGATTGGGTGGTATGTTTGACTATTTTGTATCTTGGAGTTACCTTACAAACGGTTACGGAATAACACCCCTGCACAAGGGTTATGGTGTGCAGGGTGGCTTTTCAAAAGGAGGTCATTATGGCACCAAAGGTTGGAGTAATACTTAGTGGTTGCGGCGTATTCGATGGCTCCGAGATCCACGAGGCCACGCTGACGTTACTGTCCCTGGCGCAAAGGGGGGCGGATGTGGTGATCATGGCGCCGGACATCCCGCAGTTCAAGACGGTGAACCACCTGGTCCAAAAGGACGTCCAGGAAACGCGTAACGTGCTGGTCGAGTCCGCCAGGATCGCACGAGGAAATATCAGGCCTGTTGCGGACGTCAAGGCTGCTACACTGGACACGGTAATCATGCCCGGTGGGTACGGGGCGGCATTGAACACGTCAAACTTTGCCATGGCTGGCCAGGATATCCAGGTGGAAGCAAGCGTGGGCACGCTGTTGACGGATGTATATTCCCAGGGTAAGCCCCTCGGTGCAATGTGCATCGCTCCGCCCATACTGGCAAAGATTCTGCATGACCTGGGCGTCAGGGGGGCCAGGCTGACCATAGGTAATGACACCCAGGTGGCCGCGGCGATAGAGGCCCTGGGCCAGGAACACGTGCAATGTACCGCGGATTCCTGCGTGGTGGACCGGGAGCACCGCATTGTTACCACACCGGCCTATATGCTGGCCCAGGATATGGCCGAATTGTGGAAGGGAATCGATTGTGCGGTGGAAAATCTGCTGGACATGGTGCAGGCATGAAAAATCAGGAGGTGATCGTGAGGCTCTCAAAGATTCTATTGGTGTTGATGGTGGTACCACTGTTTTGGGCCTGCAAGGCAAATAAAACCTCAGCAAACAATAAAAGCGGCATAAAAACAACGGAAAACGACGAGACAGCGGTGAAAGAGACCTATATCAGGTTCCTGAACGCCCTGCGAAAATGCGACCGGGCTGTGATACAAAGAAACATGACACCGGCGACCTGGGCTGCCGCCACCAACACCAGGGACAAACAGGGTGATATCATTGACTTGATGTGCAAAAACATACCCAAGGGCAATGTGGAATTCGAGGACATCACAATAGACAACAACCGGGCCACCTTGTCCGTAAAAGTGGGCAAACAGCCGCCAAAAGACATCAAAATGACCAAAATAAACGGAAAGTGGCTGGTGGGTGAACCGGGCAGGACACCTGTGCTCCGCAAGGCACCTAATGCACCGGCGGTAAACCCGGTCATGATAAAACACATCATGAACAGGCACTACCATTACAAGGTAACCAATATCCATATCAATCCCGCGGTATTGCCAGGCTCAGCGAAGGGGCAAGGTAAAGCGACTGGACCCGGAAAACAGCATAATCCTGTAAAGTAAGGGAAAATACTTCCGTATCACCAGGACACGGGTGATCAGGACGTAACTGTAAGGCCCAATGGACAGCATAAGGATTTTGAGCCCTGTGCGTGTCAAACGGGATACGGATACGCCGTTTGGTGGTGGAGGCATTGCAAAATCGTGGGCCAGCATGCGGGTTGGACCAATCACCAGTACCCCGTTGAGTGGCCCCCGCAGGCAGGCTGTAAATGGCCGTTCAGCCAGGTCCAGGCGGGCTTCAGCCACGCATTTGCCGTGTTTCAGGTGCCCTGGTTCCCACCACGTCGGCCATGCCACGATGGTGTCGTCTATATTTGCAGTACTCACGGGACCAGAGGGGACATCAAAGGCCAGGGATTCGTACCTGAAGGCCTGCAACAGGCAAAAAAGGGCAAGCGTCCCGGTTACAATCAACATGCCAATGCCTGCCTCCTGTTTGCGGGTAGTGGGCATAAGCGGGGCCAGTACCAGGCCTGTTGCCAGGCCAGCCGTGTGTGCAGCCAGGTCGATCCACTTGTGCTGGGAATCGTACAGCAGTGCCACGCCCAAAATCACAACCATACCCAACGCCCACAATACGTGCCCCCTTTGTTTGTCACGCAGCATCACCCATACCACAGCCCCGGCCAGGCCATACACCGCGCCTGAGGCACCCATGGACGGATGGACATTGACCAGGTAACTTGCGAAGGTACCCAGGATGCCTGCACACAAAAAGATGGCAACAACCGCCGTACCGGATATGTATGACTGGACAAACCTGGACAAATAAGCCAACCCTATAATATTGAGTATCAGGTGCCAGGCAGCGATATGCAGAAACACGGCGGACAACAGTCGCCAGACCTCTCCCTGCGAGACCAGGTAATCGATCTTGGCCGAGCCGATGGACATCAAAAACGTCCTGTCACCGGGGAAACGCGCCACATGTCCGGCATAGGCATACACCAGGCCGTCGTACAGGAGTACCAGCAAGGGCAAAAACGTATCCGGCCGCAGGAATAAACCGGTCCATGGCAGATTTTTGCCCCTTTCCATACCCTAAGTATAGAGGATTTTCGAAAAACTGCGATATTTCCGGGTCTTCCCAAAATTACCTGTCAAATTTGAGGTCTTCCGGAATTAGCCTGGGTGGGGAACCAGGATTTGTGTTTGGTGTCAGGCTGATTCCCGACGCCAGAATTCAGTTACGGTGGGCCTGAGGATGATTCGATAATTTTGGTGTCCTGATCGCACCCGCAATCACCACCGAGTTTCGACCCCATAACGGACCCCACTGCCCCGGCCTCGGTCAACGGTCACGGTCAACGGTCACGGTCAACGGCCTCGGCCACGGAATTCTGGCTTCGGGATTCGGGTCTCGGGACGCAGCCTGCAGCTGCTGCGGGGCGGCCCTGCGGGCCTTTCGGGATGGCTCCAGTTGCAACCGGAAACCACGGCCACGGAAAGGCCGGTAGGATGCCGGCCCCACTCGGTCCCGGCCCCGGTCTCGGTCAACGGCCTCGGTCTCGGCCACGGTCAACGGCCTCGGAATTCTGACTTCGGGATTCGGGTCCCGGGACGCAGCCTGCGGCTGCTGCGGGGCGGCCCTGCGGGCCTTTCGGGATGGCTCCAGTTGCAACCGGAAACCACGGACACGGAAAGGCCGGCAGGATGCCGGCCCCACTCGGTCCCGGCCCCGGCCTGCGCTCCACGGCCCCGGTCTCGGTCAACGGCCTCGGTCAACGGCCACGGTCTCGGCCCCGATCACGTGTCTTTATCCCTATTGCGCCTCATTATCATCGATCATCTTTTTCCATCGATTCAGGTCATCCTGGGTAAAATCCGCGTATCCACCGGCCGCCTTGCTGACCCATAGTTCAAATTCCGTGACACCGTATTTGAGACCGGTTTTGAAGGTCGCATCCTTGAGGTCTTTTGGTCCCTTGGTCTGGACTGCAATGGGCGCCCCGAGTTCCGCAAAGGTCTGGTAAATCGGAATGACCCCCGTACTGAGGTTTTCCTGGAGTCCGTGGTTCGAAATGACAGCCCTGTCCCCGTACTGTTTGCGAAATTTTTTCATCAGGGAAAGGGTAAAGTCCATATCGTTGACAGGTTTACCCGTATCTATGCCACGAAACACGTTGAAACTGAAATCAACCGGTGTCTTAACCCAGTAGGCATAATCATCCAAAGCGCCCTCCAGGGTTGCCTTGAAGGCCTCATCGGTGTAGCCCTTACTGTGCAGGTTGGCAATGGTAGGTTGGTTGAATACGGCAATAAATGGCTCGTCCGTAATCATGGCGCCCGAATTTACGCAAACCTCCCGGATCAAGGGGTTATCGTCGTAACGTTGCGCGAGTTTTTGTTGTAACTCGTTCCAGGCCTTACGGTATTCAGGGGTCCAATACAGGCCCACGGGTATGTTGTATCCCTGGTTCGTCACAATGGTTACGGGTCCACCTGCCATTTTTAGCACCCATTCAGGCGGATTTATGGACTTTGAAATTCGAATCTTTGCACCCAGGGTATGTGCCGGATGAGCCTTGTTGTAACTGGCAATATCCTGCAATGCATTGTCAATGGATGAAAAATCGTATGTCCCCTTCTGTGGTTCCAGCAAGCCCCAGGAGGTATGGATTACAACCCCCGTGTAAACATCGGGATGCACTCTTACCTCTTTGAGCACATCGACTTTCCCTTTTCTCAAGTCGCTCACGCTGCCCATGGCCACCAGCCCCTTTAACGGCTTTTTGGCACCATGGTACGTATAAGTGTCCTGTACCAGGTCTGTTTCGCCTTCATCGTTCACGTCAGTGGCCGAATCATAAAGCAGGTCCGCATCGGGTGTTCCCGGTCCTGGTAGATCCGATTCCCTGAATCCGTCAGGCACATCCGGATACGCCGTATCCTGGACTTCGGCAACATCTGTTCCCGTATTATCAGGGCCGGTGGCCTGGCCGGATTTGCATGAGCCAAGGATCAAAAGACCGCCAAATAGTAGTGGATAAAAGTATTTTTTCATAATCGCGTCACTCCTTTTAGCGTCACTCCTTTTAAGTGAGGATAGCAAAATCAATCAAAGATGGCAATTTTTGGATTAGCCCCGATATACTGGAATAAATTCGGGTGACAATGGCCGTTGGCCGTAACGGTGGACCTCAGGCGGCTTCGATGGTGTTGATTTGATGGAATTTGGCATCGGATCGCTGGTGTAAACCCGCCCTTTTGTGTGATACTACATATTATTGCCAACAGGATAACGACGACCCAAATTGCCTGTCAAATTTGGGTACAACGTCAATTTGCGGGCTTTGCAGCGTCCCTGACCTTTTTCTGGATCTCCCGGACCACATCGGGATTGACCAGGCTGGAAGGCAGATTCCCGGTTTCGTCCATGTATGCCTGCCGGATCACCCTGCGCAGTACCTTGGCGTTACGGGTCCTGGGTAGATCGCTGATGAAGTACACCTCGCGAGGGGTGAATGGCTTGCCAAACCCCTTTTGCACGGCAAACAATATGCGGTTTTTCAATTCCTTGGGGTCCGTACCTTCCTGCTTTACGACAAACACTATAACGGCCTCGCCTTTTATGGGGTCAGGTGCCCCGATTGCCGCGGATTCCACAACACCGTCCACGTCGGCCACTACGTTTTCCACCTCTGACGGGCCGACCCTGCGCCCTGCCACCTTGATTACGTCATCCGAACGCCCGAATATGTACCACGAACCGTCATTATCACGCATCACGAGGTCGCCGTGCCGCCATATCCCTGGAAATCTCGAGAAATAGGTCTCGATAAACCGCTCCTCTGCCTTGAAAAGCCCCCTGGTCATGCCTGGCCACGGTCGTTTGCACACCAGTTCGCCAATCTGTCCCGTAATCGAATTGCCTGCCTTGTCAAAGACGTCTACGGCCATGCCCAGGGCCGGTCCACCCAGGCTTTTGGGCTTCAGGGGCGTAGTCGGATTCGGGGACAGGAAACATGCGCCCACCTCGGTCCCACCGGACAGGTTGATGATCGGCAACCTGCCACGGCCGACCTCTTTAAAGAACCACAGCCAGGCCTCATCGTCCCAGGGTTCGCCCGTGGATGCCAGGACCCTCAAACTGGACAGGTCCACGTCCCGAAATTGTGTAGTCCCCAGCACCCTCAGCATCCTGATGGCCGTAGGCGCAATGCCCAGCACGCTGACCCGGTCCTGCGAAACAACCTGCCACAACCGGTTTTTTTGGGGAAACGAGATCGACCCTTCCATGGATACCACGGTGGCACCGGCAAAAAGCCCGCCTATTAGTTCCCAGGGGCCCATGATCCAGCCTATATCCGTTATCCACATCAACCTGTCATCAGGACCCACATCAGCCTGCATGGCCACTTCCTGGGCGATTTTCACCAGGAACCCGCCATGGACATGAACCGCACCCTTGGGGTTGCCCGTGGTGCCTGAGGTATAGATCAGCATAAACGGGTCCTCGGACTCTGTTTCACACAGACTGGCGTCCCCATTGATATCGCTGTCCGGCCACAGCATGACCACACCGTCTTCAGGCACCGGCCAACCCAGCCTTGGTATCACCACGATGTGTTTCAGGTCAGGCAGGCGTTTTGCAACCTCCAACAGGGTGTAAAGGGTCGGAACGGCCTCGCCCTTGTGCCAGAACCCATCCACCGTAAATACGGCCTTTACACCGGCATCGGACAGCCGGGCGTACAAGGCCTCCTCACCGAAACCGGAAAACAGGGGTACAAACACCATGCCTGCCCGTGCAATGGCAAACATGGCAGCCGCGATCTGGGCATTGATCGGCCCGTAAATGCCCACTCGGTCCCCTTTTTGCAGCCCCCGCGAACGCAACAATGCCGTGGCCCTGTGTACCATGCGCTGTAATTCGCTGAATGTGGTCCGCACCTGGACACCGTCCTCGCCCTCAAAGATCAAGGCAATCTTGTCACCATGTCCCTGGTCAACGTGCCGTTCTATGCAATTGTCCTCTATGTTGATCCTGCCGCCCGTAAACCACTTTGTCCATGCCATACCCCCGGATTCATCCAGGACCTGTTTGAACGGACTCAGCCACCTGAGCCCGAGAAATTTCTGGACCTGGTCCCAGAATCGGCCTATATCCTCTATCGAGTACTGGTAGATGTCTGCCGGCGACCTGTTCACAAAGGCCGCAAATCGCGCAATATTGCTGTTTTTCAAAACTTCTTTGCCGGGTTTGTATACAAAATCGGACATGACATCCCCCTGTTTATAAAAATTTTATCATTTTTAACATGATTGTAAAGATTCAGGACAGGTATTTTTCTTTTTACCACTATTCAGGTAATTTGACCGGTAATTTGGGACTTGACAGGCCATTTTCTGTTGTTACGATAGTTTGTCATTTTTGGTATTACTCGTCAAAGAGGTTTGACATGATGTACGACAAACAGGATATTCTAAAAAAACTCGGGCTTTCTGACGTGAATTCCGGCGTGTATGCCGGCGAATGGCTGCAAAATCCGTCGGGTGACGTGGTGGAATCGATTTCACCCATTGACGGCCAGCCCATTGCAAAGGTCAGGACGGCCGGCAAGGAGGACTACGACCAGGTGGTGGACCGCCTGGGGGATGCTTTCAAACAATGGCGCCTGATCCCTGCGCCAAAACGCGGAGAAATCGTACGGCTGCTTGGGCTGGAATTGCGGAAACACAAACAGGACCTGGGCAAACTGGTAACCCTGGAAATGGGCAAGATCCTGCCGGAAGGCGAGGGCGAGGTCCAGGAAATGATCGACATGGCCGATTTTTCCGTGGGCCTGTCCAGGCAATTGTACGGGCTTACGATCCAGTCTGAGAGGCCTGGTCACAGGCTGTACGAGCAGTGGCAGCCCCTGGGCACGATAGGGATCATCACGGCGTTCAATTTTCCCGTTGCGGTGTGGGCATGGAATGCCACCGTGGCCGCCGTGGCCGGTGATTCCATGGTGTGGAAGCCTTCGACTTACGTGCCGCTTACGGCAATAGCGGTCATGAAGATCGTGGATAAGGTCCTGAAGGATGCCGGTGCGCCGCCAGTGATGGGGCTGGTGACAGGGCCTGGCAGGGTAACGGGAGAGGCCATGCTCACGGACAAGCGCCTGCCAATGGTGAGTTTTACGGGCAGCGTGGCAATGGGCCGCAGGGTATCCGAAAAGGTGGCCACACGCATGGGACGCACGATCCTGGAACTGGGCGGTAACAACGCGATCATCATGGCCGAGGACGCGGACATGGCCCTGGCCTTGCGTGCGGTGCTATTTGCAGCCGTGGGTACGGCCGGTCAGCGATGCACGACCTTGCGCAGGTTAATCATTCATGAGTCCATAAAGGACAAGTTCGTACCTATGCTGATTAATGCATACAAGCAGGTCAGGATCGGCAATCCACTGGAACCCGGCATTATGATGGGACCGATGATCGACAAAATGGCCGTGGCCATGATGATGAACGCCATTGAGCGGGCGAAACAACAGGGTGGCACGCTGTTGTACGGTGGCAGGCAGTTGACAGGCCAGGATTATCCCGGAGGCTGCTACGTGGAACCGGCCATTATCGAGGCAAAGCCGGACATGCCCATCGTGCAGGAAGAGACGTTTGCCCCACTGTTGTACGTTATCCCGTACAAGGACCTGGATGAGGCCATTGCAATCCACAACAGCGTGCCCCAGGGCCTGTCCAGCGCGATCTTTACGAACGACCTGCGCAAGGCCGAGCAGTTCCTGGGACCTGCGGGCAGCGATTGCGGCATAGCAAACGTGAACATCGGTACCAGCGGTGCCGAGATAGGCGGTGCCTTTGGCGGCGAAAAGGAAACGGGCGGCGGACGCGAGGCAGGTTCGGATGCATGGAAGGCCTACATGCGTCGCCAGACCGTGACGATCAACTACTCCAGGGACCTGCCTCTCGCCCAGGGGATCAAGTTCGGGGAGTAGGTGATCCCTATCCAAATCGAACCGACACCGGCCACACCCCCGGGAAATACACACAAATTCTGTGCCTTGCTTTCAGGGCGGTAATAAACCCAAATTACCTGACAGCCTGTGTTAGGAGGGGGGTGTTTACCTCAATTTATATAATTCCAGGTGAATGATTTGTTTCCTGATGCCGTATTCATGGGGCCAGTTATATCTCAAACTCGGCATGGTCAACCTGTTGACAAGTTTACCTGTCTTTGCGATAGCCATACAGTCGTCCTTGCCAAGGGTGTTGCAATCCATGCCACGATAAAACATGACGCAATCAGTGTTATGGAGATCACGCATAGCCGTTTGCAATGACTGAGGACCATCATACGGGAATGACTTTGTGCCCTTCAAGGGCAACCCAAAGGCAATTAGCACATATTCATGGCCATGTTTGGGCCAACACCCCATGCACCCCTGTGAAAAGACCTGGGCCAGAAAGACGCACCCGGGATAAGTGTGGACCTGGTGCATGAGATACCGAACCTCAATTTGCTGGTTAGTATTAATGGGTCCGCCTACGTAATGGTCTATATCGTGGTCATATAAGTGTTTTTGGTTCCTCTTTAAGGCCAGCAGCACCCCTTCGCCATTGAGCTCTTTCATGCCATGGACCTGGGGATTTATGGCACCAAACACCAGAACCAGCAGGACCAGGGGCTTTGTCCACCATGCCAATCCCCTTCGTTCAGTGAATTCCTGGACGAATCGCCAACCGTAAAATCCGATAAAAAACAAGACGGGTGTCAGCATCGACAAATAGCGGAACATCTCGAAATACGGACCGCCTGCTTTGTGCGAAATCCCAAAATAGGATTGGAATATGATGATAACGGCCACAGGCAGCAACAGGTTCCGCAATGGATGTTTGAACAGAAACGCCAGGCCCAACAGAACTACCACGGGAAACATCAATGAGATACTGAAACCTAAAAATATTGGCAGGTTGAGAAAGGACAGGGAAAATATGTCAAATCCCGATAAAAGGGCAAACAAATCAAAGGGTATGGAGGGTCTTGTTTCATACAAGGAAAGCAGGATATGGTATGCAACGCCCAGGATAGCCAGGGAAACGATAACAGCAATGATATGATTTTCTATCGCGGCCTTCAGGCGGTTTGGGGCAAGGGCTATGTATGCCATGGCAGCCAAGGCAACCAGGCCTATGCCACCCATGTCTGCACGGATCCACAATGCAAGTGACGTGGCAGTAACCAGATTGATAGCGGCAGTCCACACGGTCCACCTGGATAATTCGTGCCTGTGATTCCATGCCCATGCCCCGGCAAGCCCAGACAAAAAGATTGTACCTGTCAGCAAGGCCGGCAATTCCGACAGGGCAGACGCCCTAAACATGGGGTCCTTGATCAGTACCCATATCCAAAGCATTGTAAACCATGGGCTTTTTGTAAGGTAAAGGCCCAGCGCAGCCCCTGTAATAACAAAAAAGACCGCCAGGGATATGTTCAGGGCTACAATGCCGGATAAAACAATGCCATCACCCAAAATCTTTGGAAGCAGGCAACTGAAAGGGTATCCGGTATGGTTCCCCTTCCCATAGAGCTGCCAGATATTGTTCCTGGTGACCGCCTCGTGCATGATGGTGATGTACTTGTAGGGAACTGCATTGTATATAAAAGCAAAGGTAAGCACCGCCCCTGTTATTCCCAGTATGACACCATAAATCACGACCCGGCCACCAGGGGTATTGTATATTCGGGTTAACAGTACCAGTGTGGATAACAGGAGCATCAAGAACAAACCCAGGGCAAGTATATTTTGTGGCTTGACGAGGATCGGCAGTATTCTCTGTAAAAAATCTGGCTTCCAAAAAGCAGTATTGCCAACGGTATTTTCCACCTTTTGCAGGCGTTTCATCACACGCTTCAGGAACGCTGTGGGTGGTACAGGCGCCCCGGGTACGGGCTGAAGCCTGTAATGCCTGGTACACCAATACGCACAGACTTTTTTGGTATGTATTATTTCGACCTTGTAGTTTTTTCCCTGTTGATTACAGGTGACCCGGATGAAAGGCAGTTGACGTTGTATTGTGGTCACCTTGCAACCAGGTACGAGGTCCTCACCCCTATCAAGAGGAAAAAGGGGCAGAGAGGTCCTTGCGCAACCGGTTACAAACGTCAACATAAGTGCAAACCAGAGGGTTTTCTTCATTATGCAACTACCAGCCCGTTGCCAAAAACAACCAATCCACTGCCTTCATCCGGTATCGTGTTTATGCAATATTGCAGGGCAAATGTACACACCCACAGAGTATCAGTCTTTGGCCTTGGAGTGTCAAGATTAAGGCCGGGACCGAGGCCGTGACCGTTGACCGTTGGCCGCGGCCGTTGACCGTTGGCCGTGGCCGTTGACCGTTGGCCGTGACCGTTGACCGTTGGCCGTGACCGTTGACCGTTGGCCGTGACCGTTGACCGTTGGCCGTGACCGTTGACCGTTGACCGCGGCCGTGTGGAGCGCAGGCCGCCGGCCTGCTTGTAACCCAGGCGGCTCGCCTGGTCTTTCAGCCGTTGGCCGAGTCCGTTGGCCGTGTGCACAAGATTATCCGTGGTCACACATGAAAATCTTGCGTTTTCGTTTTTGTGCTATTGAAACCGGGCGGGTTAAAAACCGCCCCTTGTTTATTTACAGGACATCCGGGGCGAGGGGGGCGGTACGAGACCCCTTGTGGGCGACACCGACCCCGAGCCACTGTGACAAACTTACTCCTGTTTCAAATCTTGCATCCCTGCCTGCC
>WGCQ01000249.1 GCA_015493765.1 Deltaproteobacteria bacterium | reverse complement strand
TTTTCCATTTCCTTGCTGAGTCCTGCCATGTTATGCCTCCGATTTCCAATGTCCGTGCAGATTGCAAAATTCCCGTGCGATCACGTGATTTGCCTGGCACTTGAAGAATGCCTTGGGTTCGTCCCCGGGCTTCAGGTATTTGCGATATACCCGATCCCCGTCCGCGATCAATTCGATCCATTCGATGTAGTGCTTTTCCAGCATGGGGTGCAGGGTGGAGCCCACGGTGACCAGGTAGCCGTCCGCCTGTTTCTCGATCACGGGCACGTGTTTTTCCGTACTCTGGTCCGCCTCCTGCTCGGTCAGCAGTTCCATGGGTTCGCCGCAGCACACCAGTTCGCCCGCGCCCCCGTGCAACACCTCAACGATGTTGCCGCAATGCTTGCACCTGTAAACCTGTTTTTGTTCTGCCATTGTGTTCTCTCCTTTATATTCCTTATATTTTCACACCTTTTTGTGGCACAGCCACCAGTCATCGCATTTGATGCTGCTGTCCTTCAGCCGTTCAGCCGCGGTCTTTACGTCCGATGCGGGCGGTACGATCACGTCCGAGCCGTACAGTTCGTTTTCCGGCCAGTTCGCCGGGATCGCCACGCCGTTGGCATCAGCGGTCTGGAACCCCTTGATCATGCGAATGAATTCGTCCATGTTGCGGCCCAGTTCCTGCGGGTAGTACAGGATCGCCCGGATCACGCTGTTCGGGTCCACGAAAAACACGCCGCGCACCGTGGTGGTGCCCTTGTTCGGGTGGATCAGCCCCAGTTGCATGGCCACCTTGCCAGTCTCATCCGCGATCACAGGGAACGTGATCTCGGTCTTCAGGTTTTCACCGATCCAGTTTACCCACTTGATGTGCGAGAACACCTGGTCAATGGACAGCCCGATCAACTGGGTGTCCAGCGCCTTGAACTGCTCCATGCGACGCTGGAATGCCACGAACTCCGTGGTGCACACGGGCGTAAAGTCAGCGGGGTGGCTGAACAGGATGAACCATTTGCCCTTGAACGCACCCGGCAGGCTCAAGGGGCCCTGGGTTGTCTGTACTTCCAATTCCGGGAACTTATCCCCGATGTGAATCATTGCAGTTTCCATTGAAACCTCCTTCTTAAGTTCTTTAATTCAATAACACCTAATAATAACACAAGGTTTTGTGTTTTATTTCCTTAATTATCACCACTCCTTCGATTCCCGCATGAAATAACCCTGCGGGTGGCCACATGCAGGGCACATCTTTGGCGGCTCGGTGCCTGCGTGGATGTAACCGCAGTGCGTGCACCGCCACAGATAGATCTGGGAGCGCTTGAACAACTTGCCCTCCTCCATCAATTCGGCCAGGGCATTGAACCGCTCCTCGTGGTATTTTTCCGCCTCGATCACGGCCTCGAACACCATGGCAATGGCCGTAAAGCCCTCTTCGCGTGCCACCTTTGCAAACTCCGGATACATGTCGCTGTTTTCGTAGTGCTCGCCTGCTGCCGCGGCCTTCAGGTTTTCCAGGGTGCTGCCGATCACACCCGCGGGAAAGGCCGCCGTGATCTCAACCTCCCCACCTTTCAGGAATTTGAAGAACCGTTTTGCGTGTTCCTTTTCGTGGTCCGCGGTCTCGGCAAAAATGGCCGCGATGTTCTGGTAGCCCTCCTTTTTTGCCTGGGATGCGAAGTACGTGTAACGGTTGCGCGCCTGTGATTCACCGGCAAACGCTGCCATAAGATTCTTTTCCGTCCTGCTGCCTTTTAGTTCCATAAAAATACTCCTTTTTAGTTAAGGTTATGCAAAAAATTATTAAAATTAATTTACGCCCTTTCCTGGGTCGTATGTCCGGCCTTCTGGCACTCGGGGCAGATCCCCAGGACCTCGGCCTGTACATTCACGACCTTGTAACCCGCTGGTTGTTCGAACTGCATGTTCACCTCGACACGGGCTTCCGAAGGCAGGTCGTCCACGCGTCCGCATACCACGCATTTTACATGCGGATGGGGCTCCACGTTACCGTCAAACCTGGCACTGTGTCCCGGCACATCCAGTTTCTTGACCAGGCCCAGTTCATCGAATTTTTCCAGGTTGCGGTACACCGTGGCCAGCCACACGTCGATATTTTTCATGCGGAGTTCCTCGTAAACCTCCTGTGCAGTTGGGTGATAGTGTTTTGCAGCCATTTCCTTCATCACCTGAAGGATTCCAGCCCTTTGTTTGGTTTGTTTTACCTTTGCCATTTCTCTCCTCGTAAATGAGAATCAATCACAGATTTAAGAATAATTCGTATTTCTATCTTTGTCAAGTCTTTTTTAGATTTTTTTCAAAAAAAATTTCTCTTGATAATCAAGGTGTTGCATTTAATGGCATCAAAAACACTGTTTTATACATTTTATAACGTTGCAATGAACAAAAAATCTATTAAACTCATGCACCGGGATACTTGAGGAGGCTGCAATGGTTATAGATTTCAAAAACGAGACATACCTGGATTTTTCGCAACAGGCGAACAGGCAATTGATACAGGATGCACTAACATCGCTGAAGGCAAAACTGCCGATCAAGGTACCGGCGGTCATAGGCGGTGAAAGGCGTTTCGGGGAAAAGACGTTCAAGTCCCTGAACCCGTCCGACCCTGACATGGTGCTGGCCGAGGTCACCGCGTCCGACCAGGCCATGGCCGAGGCTGCGATCCAGTCGGCACACGCGAACTTCTACGAGTGGTCGCATACGGACCCCAAGGCCAGGGCGCGTATCCTGCTGCGCGCCGCCGCGATCATGAGGCGCCGCCGTGCAGAGATCGATGCCGTCGAGATCCTGGAGGCCGGAAAACCCTGGCTGGAGGCGGATGCGGACGTGGCAGAGGCCATCGATTTCCTGGAATTTTACGCCCGTGAAATGATGCGCCTGTCGAACCCGCATGAATTGACCCGAATCCCGCACGAGGACAACGAACTGTACTATATGCCGCTGGGAGTGGGCATTTCGATCCCGCCGTGGAACTTCCCCATGGCCATTACAGCGGGCATGACCACCGCGGGACTCGTCACGGGCAACACCATGATACTGAAACCCGCGTCACCCACGCCCCTGACCGCGTACCTGCTGTACGAGATACTGGAGGAGGCGGGCCTGCCAAACGGGATGTTGCAATTCTTGCCCGGTTCCGGCGCAAAGATTGGCGATTACCTGGTCCAGCACGACCTGACCCGGTTCATTTCCTTCACCGGGTCCAAGGACGTGGGCCTGCGGATCAACGAACTGGCTGCAAAACGCACACCCGGCCAGCGCTGGTTGAAGCGCGTGGTGCTGGAGATGGGCGGCAAGGACACGATCATCGTGGACGAAGGCGTGGATTTGGATGATGCCGCGACCGGCGTGACAAAGGCGGCATTCGGGTTCCAGGGCCAGAAGTGCTCCGCCTGCTCCAGGGTGATCGTTCACGAGTCGATCTATGACGAATTTTTGGGGCTGCTGAAACAGAAGGCCGAGCAGATCACGGTTGGTCCGGTGGAGGATTACAACAACCAGATGGGGCCCGTGGTAACCGCGTTCGCCAAGAACGGCATCATGGGGTACATCGAGATCGGCAAAAAGGAAGGGCGCCTGGTGCTGGGCGGCAAGGCCTTGGACCGGCCCGGCTATTTCATTGAGCCGACCATATTCGCGGACGTGGACATAAACGCCAGGATTGCGCAGGAAGAGATTTTCGGGCCTGTGCTGGCGGTGATCAAGGCCAAAAACTTCGAAGAGGCCCTGGACATGGCGAACAACTCGATATACGGGCTGACCGGCGCGGTGTATTCACGCAACCGGGCGCACCTGGAAAAGGCCAGGCAGGACTTCTTTGTAGGGAACCTGTACTTCAACCGCAAGTGCACGGGCGCGCTGGTGGACGTGCACCCGTTCGGCGGATTCAACATGAGTGGTACGGATTCGAAGGCAGGTGGCAGGGATTATCTGCAATTGTTCCTGCAGGCCAAGTCCGTGACCGAGTACCTGGGATAATTGACTGATTAAAGGGGAAAAAATGGCAGAACCAGGCAAAAAAGGACCTGTGTACGTAACCACACCTATTTATTACGTGAACGACAAGCCGCACATCGGGCACGCCTACTGCACGATACTGACCGACACGTACAGGCGTTTTCACCGTTTGTTTGGTTATGACACGTATTTTTTGACCGGCGTGGACGAGCACGGCCAGAAGGTGCAGGATGCGGCGAAGAAACGGGGGATCACGCCCCAGGCGCACTGCGACGAGATGCAGGCCCACTTCCGCAACCTGTGGCCCACGCTGCACGTGGAGCCGGACGACTTCATACGCACCACACAGCCGCGGCACGAAATGGTGGTGCAAAAGGCGCTGCAGCAGTTGTACGACAAGGGCGACATCTATAGCGACGAATACGAGGGGTGGTACAGCCCGTGGGTGGAAAAGTTCTTTACCGAGGACGAACTGGTGGACGGCAAGTGCCCCGAGACCGGCAAAGAGGTGTACAAACTGAAAGAGCGCAACTATTTCTTCCGCATGAGCCGCTACGAGGAAGCCCTGCGGCAGCACATCATGGAGCACCCGGATTTCCTGGTGCCCGAATACCGCAAGAACGAGGTCCTGGGCTTTTTGAAAAAGGGGCTGCGCGACCTGTGCATATCCAGGCCCAAGAGCAGGCTGTCCTGGGGTGTGACCCTGCCGTTCGACCAGGACTACGTGACCTACGTGTGGTTCGATGCGCTGTTGAACTATGTCAGTGCGATCGGGCTGTACACGGATGACGAGCGCTTTCGGTACTGGTGGAGCGGCGTGCACCACTTCATCGGCAAGGACATCCTGACCACGCACAGCGTCTATTGGACCACCATGCTGCTGGCCCTGGGTCTGCCGCTGCCCAGGCACATCATTGCCACGGGCTGGTGGCTGACGGATGACACCAAGATGTCCAAGAGCCTGGGAAACGTGGTCAACCCCTTGGATCTGAAGGAAAAATACGGTGCCGATGCCCTGCGGTATTTCCTGATGCGTGCCATGGTGATCGGCCAGGATGCGAATTTTTCCGAACTCCAGATGGCGGAGCGCTATAACGGCGACCTGGCCAATGATTTCGGCAACCTGTTGTCGCGTGCCACCAAGTTGATAAACAAGCAATTCGGCCCGGTGATCCCGACGCCGGGCGAGTACACGGATGATGACCGGGCATTGATCGACGCGGCTAAGGCGTTGCCAGGCCTGGTCCAGGATGCGGTGGCCTCGTACAGGATCGACGTGGCCATAGAGGAGGTCCTGAAATTCGTGCGCAGTGCAAACAAGTATTTCAACGACCAGGAGCCCTGGGCAGTGGTCAAAACCGACAAGCAGAGGGCGGCCACCATTGGTTACGTGGCATTGCAGGCGGCCCAGATCGCTGCCATGCTGATGCACCCGATCATGCCCCAAAAAACACGGGACATGCTGGAAAGTTTGTCCAGCAAGCCGGCGGACACGATCGATGCCATAAAATGGGGCATGCTCGAGCCTGGCAAGCCCTTCGAGGTGCTGGGCAGCCTGTTCCCGCGCATCGATTTGAAAAAACTAAAGGCCCAGATCGAAAAACAGAACGAAAAACCAAAGCCCGCACAAACCAGGCCCGAGATCACGATCGACGATTTTGCAAAACTGGACATACGCACGGGCAAGGTCCTGTCCGCAGAGCCGGTCAAGGGCAGCAACAAACTGATCCGCATGCAAATCGACCTCGGCCCGTTCGGCAAGCGCCAGATCGTGGGTGGCCTGGGCCTGCAGTACGAAGCGCAGGACCTGGTGGGCAAGACCGTGATCGTGCTGGCCAATTTGAAACCGCGCAAGTTGTTCGGTCTGGAGTCCCAGGGTATGCTGCTGGCAGCGGGCGAAGGCAAGGTCATCGCACTGCTGGAGCCCGACAAGCCCGTCAGCCCGGGGTCGGGAATTTCGTAAGGCAACCCGAGCCGCTGCGTTTCACCATGCCCCACACGGCCACGGACTCGGTCTCGGCCAAACGGCCACGGACTCGGCCACGGTCACGGTCACTGAATTCCGGCTTCGGGCCTCTGGCATCGGGACGCAGCCTGCGGCTGCTGCGGGACGGCCCTGCGGGCCTTCGGGAAGG
>WGCQ01000248.1 GCA_015493765.1 Deltaproteobacteria bacterium | reverse complement strand
GGGCGGGTTCTAAACCCGCCCTGAATTTGCCATCAAGCCACGGTCAACGGCCACGGCCAACGGTCTCGGTCAACGGCCAACGGCCTCGGCCATCGGGCATCGGGCGTCGGGACGCAGCCTTTGGCTGCTGTGGGACGGCCCTGCGGGCCTTTCGGGAAACTTCCGTCGTAACCGGAAGCACACTGCCACGGTCACGGAAAAGGCCGGCAGGATGCCGGCCCCACACGGCCACGGCCACGGTCACGGCCAACGGACCTCGGCCTCGGTCAACGGTCAATCCCCATCCCCCACCATCAGGGGAATGGCCAGTTCGAGTCCCATGAAACTGCCGTCCTCGGGCCACGTCAATGGCGGTGATTGCAGTGTTCCTGGCCGCGTAAGCCAGGCACCGGCACACACCGGGTGTTGGCGTAGCCACGGGACCAGGTCACCAGGGTCAGGATGTACGGCAAAGGCCTGGATATGTCCGTGCAAGGGTGCGAGCAGGCTGTACAGGTCATCGGGATCGGAAAACGTCAGAACCTGGACGAAACGGTTGCCTGGCCCGGAATGAAATGGCCTGGAAATGTCAAAGGCGACGTTTGGAAATATATTGTCCCGCTCAACCAGGTGCCCGCCCCTTTTTTTCAGGTCCTGGATGAATATCCGACCCCCGGCCAGGTCATCCAGCGTGATTTTGCCCGTTGGTAACCGCTGTTCCCATGCCCGTATGGACTTGTAAAGCCGCCTGGAAAAGGTGCCAACCGGCATGGCATCCCGATGGAGTGCTACAACATGGGGACTCAAACAGCCGGCCTGGTCGTACATGCAGATGTCCCGGGCAATGGCATCGAATACCTTGTCCGTACATGTGCCCATCACCACCTCGACCGCCTCCCTGTGGCCGAATCCAATCACAGGACGTCCGGGCCTGGCAGCCCTGACACGTGCTACGGTCTCGTCGTCACCGAATACCATGACCTGCTGTGACAAACGGATGTACTCCTGCAGTTCGGGGCTGCGGCCGGACAGGTCAAGCATGCCGATACATGCGCCGATGTCAGGGTCGGCCTCCTGGATAGCGGACACCAGGACCCGGGTAAAGTCCGCGTGGGCAGACGGTGGTTTGATTAGCACGGGTATCCGCAACATCAATGCCGTGACAAGCACGGTCAGGGCCGGGTCTGGCAGCCTGCCCCCGGTTATGGCAAGCATGGTACCCGGCGAGGCCCATGTATGAAACGCCTTGTCCGGCATCCTGATAATATCCAGCAGTACCTGCGTATTCAGCCTGTCGAACGCGGCATTTATACCTGCCTGTAAGGTCGCAGGTGACATGCCCGCATCCTCTGCCAGTACAGTAATGCCGGTATCCATTCTGCTGCGGGCCGCATCCAATGCATCCATGAGTTTGCCGGCCAGTATCTCGTGCCCCATGGCCAGCAGGGCGCGTTTTGCCGTCACGGACAGGTAATCCAGGACCTGTGCCGGGGACATATGCCTGTTGCAGCCAGGCGGCATCAGGGATTTGTGTGCAACTGTTCCTTCCACCGGGCGAATCATAGCATGCATGCCCGGAAAAACGAACTGGTCTGACCCAAATTATCGGTCAATTTTGACAGGTAATTCGGGGTTTTTTTGTCCGTGTGACCAGTTTGTTGTACACTTATACACAGATAAGGGGTGCTCTATGGGTGCTTTGTGGTGGCTTAAGGTCCCTTTGCGTTTCAAGGAATTGCGCCGGCTGCGCCAGATCCTTGGTGTACTGGGAAGGCATGGTTTTCAGGATGTTGCCTACCGTATGTCCGGCATCAGGGGGCTGGGCTGGATGGCAAAAAACAAGGCGGACGAGCAGTCGCACCTGCCCATGGAACGTCGGGTCAGGGTCGTGCTGGAGGAACTGGGCCCCACGTTTATCAAACTGGGCCAGGTAATGGCCAGTCGTCCCGATATACTGCCCATGAGCCTGATTCAGGAACTGGAAAAACTACAGGACAAGGTCCCACCTGTCCCGTTCGATCACATCAAGGTCGTCATAGAGTCGGAACTGGGACGTCCCATACCCGAGGTCTTTAAATCGGTTGACGAACAGCCGATTGCAGCGGCATCGATCGCCCAGGTACACCGTGCCGTGTTGCTGGATGGCCAGGACGTGGTGCTGAAGGTGCAAAGGCCTGATGCCCAATCCATTGTAACCGCGGACATGCGGCTGTTGTCGATTATCGCGCAAGGGCTCGAGGAAAAGGTGCCGGAGGTACGCCGGTACAAACCCAAGGAATTGATCCAGGAATTCACGGATAGTCTGTCCGAGGAAATGGATTTCATCGGGGAAATGGAAAACCTCCAACGGTTTCGAGAGAACTTCAAGGACGAGGAACAACTGCACATACCAAGGCCGTTTCCGGATTTGTGCTCACGTCGGCTGCTGGTCATGGAAGAGGTCAAAGGCACCAAGGTGACCGATGTTGTTACCTTGAAACAAAAGGGAATCGACCTGAAGGCGGTGCTGGACACAGGGCTCAGGGTCACGATGCGCTCAATATTTGAATTCGGCTTTTTTCATGCGGACCCGCACCCCGGAAATTTCTTTGTGGAGGATGACGGCAGCATTGCGTTGATCGATTTTGGCATGATGGGCGTGATTGACGACGCCAGGATCGATGACATGGCCGCCTTTATGGTGTCGATCATCACGGGCGATACGGACGCGATGGTGAACCTGCTGCTGGAACTGGACCTGGTGCCGGATGGTGTTGACCTTAGACGCATGCGCACCGACATAGGCAGGCTGCTGGTGCGATACAAAAACGCCAGCATAGGTACGATTGACACCGGACAGTTCATGGGCCGGATTTACGAGGTGATGGGCCGTCACAACGTGTCCCTGCCTGCTGACTTGATGATGGTTGGAAAGGCGGTTGCCACGCTGGAGGGCATAGGTCGCAAGATCTTTCCGGATTTCAACCCCATCGACTACATGAAACCTTACCTGACAAAACTATACACGGAGCGACTCACGGACCCCACGCGTCAGGCTGCCCAGGCGTACAAGGCGGTGAACAACCTGTTGAGGCTTGTCAGGGACGGGCCGTACGATATCAGGCGATTGCTGCGTAAACTCAGGCGTGGCGAGATCCAGTTGAACTGCCAGTCCGGGTCGCTGGAGGCCATGATGCATTCGCAGGCACTGCATTCCAGGCGCATGCTTTATGGGCTCATGAGCATCGGCTCCGGCGGACTGGCATTGTACGGGGTGCAAGTCCTGGGTTACGATGTCTGGACCGTCGGTGGGTTTGCGTTTTCCGCAGGATTCTTTATACTTCTGCTGTATTCTTTGATTTTCAAGGAGTGAGGAGGAGGCTCAAATGAAACGCTGGATATTGTTATTTTTGTTACCCGTGGTTGCCTGCGGGATCGACAAGGACCTGTACCAAAAGGATATGCAGAACCTGAAACACCAGGTGGAGGCTTGTGAGACGTCCAAGGCGGAGGTGGTTCAAAAACGACAGACACTGGAACAACAGAACAAGGACCTGAGCAAGCAGTTACAGGATGTGCTCAGCGAAAAGGGGAAACTGTCATCGAGTTTGCAGCAAAGCCTGGCCAAGGTCCAGGAGTTGCAGGAGATGGCCAGGAAACGCCAGGCAGCCATAGACGCCATGAAGGCCAGTCTGAAAAAATTGATGGATGCCGGGAAACTGAAGATCCGGACGTTCAGGGGCATGCTGGTGATCGAAATGGGCGAAAAAATCCTGTTCGACGTGGGCAAAAGCAAACTGACCACCGAGGGCAAACTGGCGCTCACGGAATTGACGCCTATCCTGGCTGCGATGAAGAACCGGAATTTCCAGGTGGCAGGCCACACGGACAACACGGGCTCGCCGGATTTCAACTGGCGCTTGTCACTGGACAGGGCCATAAACGTGGTGTTTTTCATGATCGGCGAGGGTATGCCACCGGATCGAATCAGTGCAGCCGGTTACGGCCAGTATGCACCGATTGAATCCAACGACACTCCGGAAGGCCGGGCTGCAAACCGCAGGATCGACATCATCCTGGTTCCTAATATCGAGGAATTGATGCAGGTGGAACATTTCGGCACGGACAACCCTGATAATCCATAAAACCGGGTATCATGGACACGGATAATAATACCATGAATGAGGAACTCGCCAGGTATGCACGGGCGTTTAAGGCCCTGAGGACCATGACAAGGTACCTGCTGGAGGACCTGGCACTGGACGGTGCATTGCAGGTGGTGACGGATACGGCCCTGGAACTGCTGCCCTGCGAACATTCCTCGATCAGGGTCCTGGACGAATCCGGCCACGAGTTGTTGTCAGGGGCCAGGTCAGGTCGTGGCAATAAGGCCACGCCCATGCACTTCCAGCGTGGTGAAGGTGTTGTGGGCTGGGTGGCCGAGATGGGCAGGCTCGTGAATATCCCTGATACGTCACGGGACGATCGGTTCGTCACGGCAAAAAAACAGGGGTTCAGGATTTCATCGATAATGGCAGCCCCCTTGTTTTCCAATGGCAAGGTAATAGGCGTCCTGGGCGTTACGTCCACAAAGAAAGGGGCATTCGACCAGGAGGATGAACTGCTGTTGCAATTGTTGGCAAACTGCGCGGTTTCACCCATTGACAAGGCGCGGCTGAAACATATGGCGGTGACGGACCCTAATACCAAGGCCTATAACAAGGGCTACCTCTATCCCAGAATGCACGAGGAAATGGAAAAGGCCAGGCGCCATCACTTTTCCCTGAGCCTGCTGTTTTTGGACCTGGACCATTTCAAGCGTGTGAATGATACGTACGGACATTCGGCCGGGGACGTGGTGCTGCGGACGATTGCGGACATGGTGCGCGGTTCGGTCAGGCGCGAGGACATACTGGTCAGGCGTGGCGGCGAGGAATTTATCCTGATCATGCCGCATGCGGACCAGGACGAGGCGTTGGCTGTTGCCGAGAGGCTGCGCGAGTCCATTGGCGCGATGACCATAAAACTGCCGGATGGCCAGGAAATTCGGCAAACCGTGTCCATAGGTGTGGCCACCTGGGACGGGAAAGAGACCTCCGAGGAACTGGATAACCGGGCGGATGCCGCGATGTACCAGGCGAAAAAAATGGGACGAAACAGGGTGTCTGTCAGTAAAAAAGAAACCCCAAAGGATTAGGCTGACATGAAAAGAGTTAGCATAATTATTCCCGTGTATAATGAACGTCGTACCCTTTTGGCCCTGCTGGCCAAGGTATTCAAGGCGCCTGCGTTGGGGTTGGAAAAGGAGGTCCTGGCCGTGGATGACGGTTCCACGGACGGTTCCAGGCAAATGCTGGCCGAAGTCAGCAGGGCACCTGTGAGCACGCTGCGTACCTACGGTATTAGCAAAAAGGACCTGGATGGACTGCTGTTCAGGCCTGTTTACAAGGAACAAAACGAGGGCAAGGCATCGGCAATCAAACGGGGTGTAGCCGAGGCAACGGGTGATATCATCCTGTTTCAGGACGCCGACCTTGAGTACGACCCACAGGATTACCCAAAATTGTTTCGTCCCATCGTTGAAGGCAAGGCCGACGTGGTATATGGCAGCAGGTTCACGGGCGAAGAACGCAAGGTCCTGATGTTCTGGCATTCGCTGGGTAACAAGGTGCTGACCACGCTATCCAATGCCTTCAGCGACCTCAATCTTACGGATATGGAGACCTGTTACAAGGCGTTTCGCAGCGAGGTAATAAAGGGTATTACCATAACCAGCAGCGGTTTCGGGCTGGAACCCGAGATCACGGCCAAGGTTGCGCGACTGGGTTACCGGATCTATGAGGTCCCCATCTCATACCATGGCAGAGGTTACGCAGAGGGCAAAAAAATCGGGGTAAAAGATGGGCTGCATGCACTGTATTATATTGTGAAATATAATCTTTTCGATAACAACATCCTGAATCACGATGTGGTCATGGAAACCCTGGCCAAGATGTCAGAACTGGAATCCTTCAACAGGTACATGTTCGAGACCTTCAGGCCGTATCTGGGGGAACAAACCCTGGAGACAGGTGCGGGCACGGGTAACATCACGAAGTACCTTACAGGTGTTACGGAGGTCACGGCCACGGATATCGACAGGGATGCACTTGCATATCTGTCCACGCGATTCGGTGAGGTGTATGGTTTTTCCGCAGAGTATTTCGACCTTGGTGGTGACATACCGAAGTCCCTTCAAAACCGCCGGTTCGATAGTGCCGTATGTCTGAACGTCCTGGAGCATGTCCGGGATGATGTCCGGGGCATGAAAAACATGCATAGATTGCTGAAAAAAGGACAGGGGCGTCTGATCCTGCTGGTGCCTGCCCACCAGGCCTTATACTCGGACCTGGATAAAAACCTCGGGCATTACAGGCGCTACGAAAGGGACCAGTTGGAGGCCCTGTTCAAGGATACCGGGTTTCAAATCGAACTGTTCAGGCCGTTCAATTTCATGGGCCTTCCGGGTTGGTTTTTGAATGGTCGCGTACTGGGCAGAGGCAAACTGCCGACAGGCCAGTTGCATATATATCAATGGTTGTCACCTGCTATAATCGCCATAGAACGCATGCTTGGACGTTTTGCCGGGGTGTCATTCCTGGTTGTGGCCAGGGCCGTATAGAATCACAGGGCCTGTGACCGGAACCTTTTTTTTAGTGCCCTGACAGCCTCACCAAGCCCCTCTATGTCATCGCCATCCGTGAACACGCTGAAATCCAGCAACCCGTCCAGGCCTCTTGCCCTGGCCTTGCCAACAATGACCCCCATGAAAAACGTGTTGAACTGCTTGCGTACCGCATCCACCACGGCCTTTGTATGGGCCGAAGGCAGGGCCATGCCGTCCGTGATTACCAGGCAATCGGCCGCCTCCCACCCCTCCTGCACGATCTTCGCACATACCCGGTTAATCGGACCATTGATGTCTGTCCCCCCATGAAACGACCACGCCAGAAATCGCAGAAATTCCCCGGGATTCGTATTTTTACCCACCAGTTCGAATTCCTTGTACTCGTCCTTGGAACCGAATATCCCCAGCAAAAACCTGCGATTTTGCAGCCTTGCCAACCTGGCCGCAGCCAGAACGAATCCCTTTGCCACGATCTCGGTTTGTCCCTTCATGGACCCGCTGGTATCGACCAGTGCAATCATGGGACCACCCGGGTTGTCCCCGCCCTCCCTGGCCGTTGCCTTCATTGTGTATGCCAGCAGTGAACGTTCGTAAAGCCGGGCAAAAAACAGGGTCCTGGTTGCAGGGCCCAGCAACAGCATGGCCTCCGATGGTAGCATGTTTTCCACATCCCCTCCGCGTCCAACACTGTGGATCTCACCCTTGGACATGGTCGCAGGCAGGGGATTCCATACGGCACCCAGTTCCTCAATCCGGCCCAACACCGCGATCAACGCCTTCAACCAGGCCTTTTGCTGTACCAGTTCTGCCACGTTCCGTATATCTTCCAACCGGATGCGAACCATTTTCCCCTTGCTGAGGTCCCACCCGGTGGCAGGGATCACCATGGCGGCATCCTTCAACGTCTCCGATGTATCCATGACCTTCTGTGCAACCTCCGCACCAGCCTGGCCCACCGCATCCTCGGATTCGCCGCCGAATGCATCACCCGAACCGGTGCCGCTACTTTCACCATCACTGCCCTGCATTGTACCCAACAGTGGAAACAGCCGGTTTAATGCCGCCCACAATTCCCTCAGTGCTGCGGTTGAAACCATCTTGTCGCCCCTGGTCAAGGCCCTTGCGGACAACAGCGCGGGCTGGGCCAGTAATGCCGCTGCGGCTGCCCCGGCCAGTGGCACGTGGTCGCCGAGTTCCACCTGCTGCCGGTCGCTGTAAAACCAGGCAAAACAGTCGCCCGCCAATTCCATGGCCCTTGTCCTGTCAAGCCACGGTGTACCCTGTAGTTCCAACTCCAGGAAGGGCAGCCGTGCAAGTACATCCTTGAATGCAGCCCTGCTGGCAGTGGTCACAGGGACGATCATGGCAAGGGCTCTCCGAACAATTGCTGATAGATGCGGACCGCCTTTGCCTGAAGTGCCTCCGCCCCGGCCAGGGCCGTGCTCAATGAATGTTGACGCACCTGGGTCGATGCCCCGTCAAGCCCGGTATCCATGGTAAAGAAATGCGTACCCGCATCCTTGTCTTCCATTAGCGCATGATTCAAGGTCTCCAGGTCATCTCTCAGGCCGGCTGTTAGTTGTTGTATTTCCAGGACCACCTCCTGCAGGCGTTTGCAAGGCTCGGTGGTGCACACCCAGCGTTTGATTTCCTGTTTGGCGTTGTCGTTGGTACGGCCAAAGGTGTACATGGCCTGGGATCGGGCCGGGGCAAACCAGGGACGCTCCTGGGCGTTGTCGGCCAGGAAATTCATGCATCCGCCCTGGTTATTGGGGACGAATCGTGCACACCCCCCCAGCAGGTCGCGGTCTTCCTGGAAATTTTGGCACACCCTGTCGTTGGGACAGGTGGCCCTGCGGCCCGCAGTGGCACCGGATATTTCGTCCTTCAGGTCCTTCAGCCTGGCTGACAGTGCGGCCACCTGCTGGGGCCTTGGGTCTTCCTCCTGGGTACCCAGAAACACGCTGCGCACCACTGCATCCACCTCTGCCCTGTGTTCGGGCCTGGACCACAACATGTGTGCCAGCAACAAGGCATCGAAACGGTCCACCGCCTCCCTGCCCGAGGCCAGGGCCGCAACCCGCAACACGCGCATTGCCTTTTTCCACCGGCGGTCAGACACATAAATGTCCTTGGTCCGCAAAACGGACCTCAGTTTCAGCACACCCTCCTCGACCTCGGGCTTCAGGATGATCCCGGGAATCGCCTCATCCACCTCCCACAGTATATCCGGGTCCAACACAGGCCCCTGGCCCGCATCCTGGTCCCTCAGGATTTTGTCCAAAAAGGCCTGGTCCGAATTTATGGGCTCCACCACGTACCTTAACAGGAAGCGGTCGTACAGGGCATCCAGGCCCTCGCCCTCGGCCGGGACCTCGTTGGACGCCCCCACCACGGTCCTCAGGCTGACATTTACCCGTTCCATGCCGTTGTGAAAGATCCTCTCGTTGATCAGCGTCAGCAGGGTGTTCAGGATCGAACTGTTCGCCTTGAATATCTCGTCCAGGAAGGCCACGTCCGCAGCGGGCAGGTAACCCTGAGTCTTGCGGTGAAACCGGTCCTGCTGGAGTGCGGTCAAGGACAGAGGCCCGAACAGTTCCTCCGGCACGGTAAAGCGGGTCAGGAGATATTCAAAATAGTTGAATCCCTTGAACAGGTTGCAGACCCGCCGGGCCAGCATGGATTTTGCCGTACCAGGTGGCCCCAGCAGAAGGATGTGTTCACCTGACAGGATGGCCAGTATGGTCAGCCTTACCGCAATATCCCGCTCACCAAGGTCTTGTGAAACAGCCGTTACGGCCGCGTGAATCTTTTGTATATCCATCATGCACTCCCAGCGCATTGTACCGCAAAGGATTCGTTGTAACAAGTTCGGAATCTATCTCCCAAATTCGGCAGGCGGGCTCTACATTCGAACTTGAATAAATCATCCTTCTTATTTATAGTGTGACCGGGGTGTGGATATGAAACAACTCAAGATCGCATTTTTGTGGCACATGCATCAACCCCCATACCAGAGGGGCAGACTCGAGGAGGCTGTCCTGCCCTGGGTATGGCTGCACGGGCTCAAGGACTACTACGACATGGCAGCCCTGCTACAAGGTCACCCTGGCATGCGCCTGAATTTCAATTTCACGCCCAGCCTGGTGGAACAGGTGGAAAATTATACCGCACAACGCTGGAACGACCCGTTTTTCGAACTCATAGATGCAGAACCCAAAACCCTTTCCCCGGCGGACAAGGAAATCCTGCTGGATCGCTTTTTGGGACTTACGCCCGGTATGTCCAGGGGTATATCGGCCATAGAACAGTACAAAGAGGCAATCCAGGCATTCGGTGGGCCGACCCAGGCCGCTATGAAGTTTTCCGATTCGGATTTCCTGGACATCCAGGTACTGTTCGTGCTGGCATGGACGGGGCCGACCCTGCGCAGGCAGGAGGTGATCCAGCACATGATCAAGAAACTCAAGGGTTATACCATGCAGGACAAGTCAGCGGTCCTGAAAGCCGGGTTGCAGTTGATGGAAAGCACTTTTCCCCTTTACAAAAGCCTGTCCGAAAAGGGTCAGGTGGAACTTTCCTTCAGCCCATTCTACCATCCGCTTACACCCCTGCTGTGGTCGAATCACCTGGCGCTTGAGGCGGACCCGTTTGTAAAACTACCGGCATCTGTCATCCGTGCACCTGAAGAGGTACAGGAACAAATCCGGCTGGCCATGGAAAAACACGAATCCGTGTTTGGGTGCAAGCCCGTGGGCATGTGGCCTCCGGAGGGCGCGATCAGTCACCACCTGTTTCCGCTGTTCAAGGACATGGGGGTCCGGTGGATCGCAACGGACGAGGAATTGCTGAGGCGTTCCCTGGGTGGCGAAATGCCGCCATGTGCCCCGTGTTTTGCATACTCCAGTGAAAACCTGGCCTTGTTTTTCCGTAACAAGGACCTGTCTGACCGAATCGGATTTCTGTATGCCAGGTGGCCTGTCAAGGACGCTGTGGCAAACTTCATGGATGCCTTGCACAAAATAAATGACAATACACCTGACAATGCACTGGTGTTGATCGCCATGGACGGCGAAAACGCATGGGAATTCTATCCCAGGGGTGGATACGATTTCCTGGATGCCCTTTATGGTGCCATAGAGACCGAGGCGTGGGTCGAACCGGTTTTGTTGAAGGACTATATGTCGCAATACGGTGCCAGGGAAAAACTGGACGTGGTTGCCACAGGTTCCTGGATAGGCGGCAATTTCAGCACCTGGATAGGCGATCCCACCAAGAACAGGGCCTGGGAGTACCTGTCCGAGGCGTACAAGGCATACGAACAGTCAAAACTCGATAATCCCGAACTCGCGCAAAAGGCCCATGTTTACCTGTTGAGGGCCGAGGCATCGGACTGGTTCTGGTGGTTCGGTGAGGGCCACTCGTCGCCCGACGAGCCGCAGTTTGACCTGGCATTCAGGGAAAACCTGCAGGCCGTTTACAGTTCGCTCGGCCTGCCGGTACCGGACTACCTGCACAGTCCGGTGGAGGAACGGGAATTGCTGACCCCTGTAAGCCTGCCAACAGACTACATTTCACCGGAGATCACGGGTATGCCTGATTCCTTTTACAAGTGGACAGGTGCCGGGGTGTACCACGTGGCCCAGGGCGCGATCCACAGGCTGAAGCCCATGGTAAAAACCGTAAGTTTTGGTTTTGACCAGGGGCATTTCTTTTTCAGGCTGCAACCATGCAGCAAGGGGGATGAACGGCTGATAAACGGGGACAGCGTGGTGCAGTTGCACATGGTTTCGCCCATCAAAAAGGTGTTTACCCTGCAAAAAACCGACGGACGCATACAGGTACTTTTTGAAGGCGATGTGGTAAAGGATGCCGAG
Source organism: Deltaproteobacteria bacterium (assembly GCA_015493765.1). Lineage (GTDB taxonomy): Bacteria > Myxococcota_A > UBA9042 > DTJE01 > S145-11 > S145-11. The sequence goes on along the minus strand of WGCQ01000248.1, from coordinate 31,003 downwards.
GCGGCCTACAGGGAATGCCTCGAGGTGAAACTGCCCGTAACAGCAGTGGGCGGCCCCTCGATTACACAGGGCAGGACCCGGGTGGAGTGCTTTTTTGTTTTGCTGAAAAACGGACTGGAAATCGAACGGGTACCCTGGTCATTTAACCTGGAATTCGACTTCAATCCCCAGGACTTCGACCTGGAAAACTGGACAGTATAACAGGAGGAATACAATGCCGGAACTCAGACATGACCCTATACAACGCAGGTGGGTGATTATTGCCACGGAAAGGGCACGCAGGCCATCGGATTTTTCCGTATCGAATCCACCCAGCACATCGGACAAGTGTCCATTTTGCGAGGGCAAAGAGGCGTACACCCCGCCCGAAATCTATGCTGTACGTGACCATGGTGGCCCCAACGAGCCGGGTTGGAAGGTCAGGGTAATCCCCAATAAATTTCCGGCGTTACGCATAGAGGGTGACCTGGGACGTGCCGGTGTGGGCATATACGACAAGATGAACGGGATCGGTGCCCACGAGGTCGTGGTGGAGAGTCCGCAGCACGTATTCGACATATCGGATTTGCCCGTGGACCACATTGCACTGATACTGAAGACCTACAAGGAACGGATAAACGACCTGCGCAAGGACCCTCGTTTCAGGTATATCCTGGTATTTCGCAACCACGGCCTGACCGCAGGGGCCAGTTTGAGCCATCCGCATTCACAGTTGATTGCCACTCCGGTCACACCGCGTATAGTGGCCATTGAACTGGAGAGCGCAAGGGCCCACTACACGTTGAAGGAACGCTGCATCTTTTGTGACATCATTGTACAGGAACTACAGACGCGCTCCAGGCTGGTCAGTGCGGACAAGGATTTTCTGACTTTCTGCCCGTATGCTTCCCGATTCCCATTCGAAATGACGATCATCCCCAGGTATCACAGCCATGATTTTGCCCAGGAACCCGATACCCAACTCGACAACCTGGCCCGTCACATGAAAGAGGTCCTGTTGAGGATGCGCAAGGCCCTGAACAACCCGCCCTACAACCTGGTTTTCCATACGGCGCCTTCCTATCATTTGCAGTCCAAGCGGCCTGGCTACTGGACCACCATCGAACAGGACTGGCACTGGCATATCGAGGTCCTGCCGCGTTTGACCAAGCAGGCAGGGTTTGAATGGGGGACCGGTTTTTATATCAACCCTACCCCGCCGGAGGATGCGGCCAGGTTCATGCGGGAAACAGAAATCTAAAAGTCCCTTGCGGCTTTCCGTCCTCGCCCGCCTTTTCGTGACCGAGACCGTGGCCGTGACCGTGTGGTGCCGGCATCCTGCCGGCCTTTTCCGTGACTGTTGGCCGAGACCGTGGCCGTTGACCGTGGCCGTGTGATCCCGGTGAAAACGAAAGCCGTGGAGCACAGGCGGCCGTAGGGTGTTGATTTGATGGTAATTTCAGGTACATGCGTTTTGTCAGAATTGCTGATTTTGACCCTTGATTTTGTAACGGTTAGATAAAGAACGTGTTCTAAAAATAACCTGTATCGAAGATTCCTCGAGTGAAATTCACGGTTGATCCCTTTTCCAGGGCAATGTAAAGTAAGGCGTGGCTTTTCGTTCGCAGGAGGCGATGAAAACCGTCAGAAACATATTGTTTACCGTGTTGATGCTGGCGATTGCAGCAGTGGCATTTTTTTATACCAAGGACACATACCTGTCCCTCAAGTATGCTGCCCACCGGCCGATCAGGGACAGGTCCCTGCTGGAAAAGGTCCTGAAAAAACAAACCGGCGATCCAAGGGTAAACGCCATACTGCACGGCCGCGACATGGAGATGGCCGAAACCCTCTACCTGCCCGGTAAAACCGTGTTGCGACTGGGTGCCCTTGGCTGGAATACCTTTTTTGCGGACATCCTGTTTATACGTGCCCGTTCCTACTTCCTGAGTCATTTTTTCTATGACCGGCGATTCCCGTGGCTGGATGCCTATTTCAATGCTATCCAGGCCCTGGACCCCTTCGATGCAAGGCTGTACCTTTGGGCTGCCCAGGTGTTGAAATACGGCCAGAACCTGGACAATCGCGTCATATTAAAGGCAAACCGTTTCCTGAAAGAGGGGCTGAAGTACTTCCCAAACGACCCCAGGCTGTACAAGGAACTGGGTTTTAACCTGTATTTCGAGTACCACGCCCGGGACCCGGTGGACCGTGAATTGATGCGGATACGTGCCAGGGAGTACTTCACCAAGGCGGCATCACTGCCCGGGTCACACATAGACCCGAATTTTGTGGCCCAGTTGTACAGCGAAAAAAAGGATGACAGGCTGGCCTTGTATTATGCACTCAGTAAGTATTTCGATGCATCCGCGTACCAGAGGCGCCAGTTGTTATACCGCATATCGAGGCTGAAAGGGGATATGGCGGTAAACCTGAAGCGATTTGAGAACCACTGGAAACAGGTGATGCCGTTTGTGGACGTCAACTTGTTTGCCATATTGAACGACAAACTGCGCCCGCCCATTGGACTGCTGAAATACATCAATACGAAAGGGGGACGTTGATGATACGGGGCAAGAAGGTCACAATCACGGGTGGGGCGGGGTTCATCGGTTCGTCCCTGGCCAGGCGTCTGGTTGACGATAACGAGGTGGTGATACTGGATAACCTGCACCGGGACGCACTCAGCAACACGGATTTGATAAAGCACCCAAACCTGAAGTTAATCCGGGGGGATGTCCTGGACATGGACACTGTGCGACGCGCTGTGGATGGGGCTGACATCGTGGTGCACATGGCAGCCATTGCGGGTGTGGACACGGTGATGCACATGCCCGTAAAGACAATGATGGTCGCGTTGCAGGGCACGATTAACTGCCTGCAGGCAGCGTCGGAACAAAAGAACCTGCAACGTTTCGTGGATTTTTCCACCAGCGAGGTGTTCGGGCGTTACGCCTACAACGTGACCGAGGGCGACGTGTCCAGCCTGGGTGCCGTGGGTGAGGCCAGGTGGACCTATGCGGTCAGTAAACTGGCAACAGAACACCTGGCTTTGAGTTTTTACAAGCAATACGGCCTGCCGGCGGTCAGTATCCGCCCGTTCAACATATACGGGCCTCACCAGGTAGGCGAGGGTGCCATACACCATTTTATCGTGCGCGCGTTGAAAGGCGAAGACCTGTTGGTACACAACGACGGCAGCCAGATCCGCTCGTGGTGCTATATCGACGATATCGTAAACGGCGTGCTGCTGGCCATGGAAAAGGAACAGGCCGTGGGCGAGGCATTCAACATAGGTAATCCGCGCAGCACATTGACCATATACAACCTGGCCAGGGAGGTAACCAGGTTGTCCAGTTCCGCATCAAGGATCAAATTCGTGAAATGGGATTTTGCGGACGTGGACCTGCGCATACCCAATATCGACAAGGCCAGGGCACTGCTGACATTTGAACCCATGGTGGACCTGGAGGAGGGATTGCTGAGGACGATTCACTGGTATCGCAGTCAGGTGCACAATGGATAGGATCCCCTTGACCAGACCCGTGTTTACGGACCAGGCCTTGGCAAATCTACAAAGGGTGCTGGCGTCCGGGTTCGTGGCCCAGGGGCCTGAGTCGGCCAGGTTCGAGGCCGAGGCGGCACGGATGCTGGGTGAAGGCAGCATGGCCGTAGCCGTGTCCAGCGGTAGTGCGGCGTTGTATGTGGCATTGCGCAGTGCGGGCGTAGGCCGGGGTGACGAGGTACTGGTCCCTGCGTTCAGCCACCCTGCACCCGCCTATGCCGTAGTCCTGGCCGGTGGCATCCCGGTGCCCGTGGATGCGGACCCGGATACCTTGAGCCTGGACCTGGACCAGGCCTGGGCCTCGCTGACCAGCACGACAAAGGCGGTGGTCATCGTGGACGGCCTTGGGGCCAGGGCGCCTGTAAGCAGACTGCGTGAGGTGCTGGGGCACCGCAAGATTACAATCATCGAGGATGCGGCCTGTGGCATGGGCATACCCGGTGTCGGGCGTTTTGCCGATATGGCCACGTTTTCCCTGCATCCCAGGAAGGTGATTACATCCGGCGAAGGCGGCCTTTTGGTAACGCGGGACCCGGTTCTGGCCGAAAAGGCGCGCGGGGTCCGTAATTTTGGCTTGCAGCACAAGGGATTCGGTCCGGTTTTCGATGGCTTTGGCTTCAATTTCAGGTTTAATGATATACTGGCCGCTGTTGCCAGGTCGCAGTTGTCCGGCCTGTCACATTTCAGGGAGGCACGTCGGAAGGTGGTAAAAGAATACCTCGGATTACTGGAGCACGTGGATGCGGTGACGGTTCCGGCAGGTTTGTCGGACCATGGCCAGGCCTTTCAGACCATGGCGGTGAAAACCCCGGTCCCGGGGCCAGAACTGGTAGGGCGTATGGCCGACAGGGGGATCGAGGTTTCGGCCGCTGCCCACGACCTTACGGAACAACCGTTTTTTACAGGTTTATGGGATAAACTGGGCATGCATTTCGATTGCCCCAGGGCCCGGGACCTGGCCAGTCACCTGGTGGCCCTGCCTTTGTGGGCGTCCATGAGCACCGACCAGGTACGGCGCGTGGTGAGTACTTTGCAGGAGGTTGTCGATGAGTTCGGCCGCGGCAGTGATTGATGTACAGCACCTCAGCAAGACCTTTTTGACGCCGCTGGCGCTGCGGAAGGTGCGTGCCGTGCAGGACGTGTCTTTCCGGGTGAGCCGCGGCCAGATATTCGGTTTTCTGGGGCCGAACGGTGCGGGCAAGACCACGACGATCAAGGTCCTGACCAACCTGATCCGGCCCTCATCAGGCAAGGTAAGCGTGCTGGGGGGCAGCCCGTCCGACCTGCACGTACGGCTAAAGACCGGATTTTTGCCGGAAATGCCCAATTTTTACGATTACCTGAGTGCCCGCGAGTTTCTGGATATCATGGCCCGATTTTACGGGCTGGGCGGCAGGACCAGGCGCAAGCGGGTGGACGAAATGCTGGAACTGGTTGGTATGACCTATGCCGCCAAACGAAAATTGCGTAAATTTTCCAAGGGCATGCTGCAACGCATTGGCATTGCACAGGCATTGATCGGCGACCCGGAACTGGTGATCCTGGACGAGCCCATGTCAGGACTGGACCCCATTGGCCGCAAGGAGGTAAGGGACATCATCGCCTCGCTGAAACAAAAGGGCCGTACCGTATTCTTTTCCTCGCATATCCTGTCGGACATCGAGATGATCTGCGACGAGGTGGTGGTGCTGAACCGGGGACGCAACGTGGCGGCCGGTCCACTGGATAGCCTTTTGCATCCGGGCCGGGTGATGTCCGAGATAGTGGCCCAGGGACCGGGTGACGTGGAAGCGCTGCCTGGCAAGGCCGTTAGCATGGAGGGAAAACCGGGATTCCTGCGACTGCAATGCAGCCCGGACGAGGTGGACAGCACCATACAGACGCTCATGCAACGGGGATTTCACATCAAATCCGTGACCGAGGCACGGATGTCGCTTGAGGACCTGATCGTTTCCAAGGCGTTTCAGGAGGATTCCAGGGATGATTAGACGAATATGGGCCGTGGTGGTCAATACGTTTATTGAGGCCTCCCGTAACAAGGCCTTTGTTGCCATGGCGATCATAGCCGTGTTGTTCATCGTTAGTTCACTGGCCATATCCCAGTTGTCCATCGAGGACCAGCGTATCAGGGTTTTGATTGACTTCGGCCTGTTTTCCCTGTCCCTGGCATCGAACCTGATTGCCGTGGTCCTGGGCGTGATACTCATACACAAGGAGGTGGACCGCAAGACCTTTTACCTGGTTGTCCCCAAACCGGTGCGACGCTCCGAGATCGTTGCGGGTAAATTCATCGGCCTGGCCAGTGTGATCCTGATGTCGGCCCTGATATTTATTGCCGTGTGGTTTGGCGTGCTGCATACCAGGGGTGTGACTATCAACATCGAACTGGTAAAGGCCTCCTACCTCGTGCTGCTGGAGGTCATGGTGGTACTGGCTGTGGCCCTGTTTTTTTCCACCTTCGCCACACCGATAATTTCCGGGATCTTTGCCCTGTCAATCCTGGTCATCGGCCGGATTCAGTACATCCTCAGTGACCTGCTGTCGTCACCAAAGGGATTTTTTCAGCACTACCCGGCAACAAAACTTATTGCCAAGGCCACCCTGGCTGCGTTTCCCGACTTTTCCGTGTTTCACGTCAGCCGGCAGTTGCTGCTGGGCATTAACATACCTGCGCAGTACGTGTTGTCAGCAACGGGTTACGCGCTTGCATGGTGCGTGCTGTTCGTGGCCCTGGGTATGATCCTGTTTGAACGCAGGCAGTTCCTGTGAGACGCTGGCTTACATTTGCGGTCGTCCTGTTCGGCCTGTTTTTGGCCTTTGCCTCGGCCCGTACCCTCTACGAGGGCTGGCACGAGTACCACGTGGGTATGCGCCTGCAAAGGCAACACAGGCAGGCACAGGCCGTGATGCACCTGACTCGGGCGGCACGTTGGTATTTTCCCCTGTTCGGCGCTGACGGACGTGCAATCGATGCGCTGTACCGGACGGCCAACACCCTGTTGCACCAAGGGAAAAGGACCTCGGCCCTGGCCCTGTTTCGTGAAATCCGGGCGTCGATCCTGGTATCCCGCAGCCTCTACACCCCTCACAAGCGCATACTTTCCCTGTGCGAACAGCACATTGCAACGCTTATGTCGAAAGGGGATGCCCAGGCCCGACAGCACTACCTGGCCCAGTTGCGTAATCATATCCAGCCAAATCCATGGTTCTCGCTGCTCGCAGTACTGACATTTTTGTCATGGTTGTTTTTCAGTGGGTGGGGATTTTTTTACAGCGTCACCAGGGACGGCACTGTCAGGTGGACACGCCTCGGGCTGACGGTTGTGGGTTCCATAGGCCTGCTGGGGCTTTTGTTGCTGTTTCTGCGCCTTGCATGAATGTGGCCACGAATTACCTTGCCGTTTCCTATGACTTCGGATGCGTGGGTTTGGCGAAAAACGAGTGTATCAGCAGGATTACCAGGCCCACGGTGATGCCTATGTCGGCCACGTTATAGTTAGGCCAGTTGAAGCGTCCCCAGAACATGTGGATGAAGTCCACCACAGCGCCGCTGGACATACGGTCAACCAGGTTGCCTATGGCGCCGCCCAGGATACCACCGAGGGCAAAGATGATCCACCAGGAATGGGAAGGTGGAAACACGATCAGGTATATGATAACCAGCAGCGCAATAAATGAAAACACGTAAAACACCCATTTGCGGGTCGATGGGGCGATATTGTGCAGTATTCCCCACGCGCCGGCCGGGTTTTCCACGTATGATAGGTCCAGCAAGCCCGGAATCAACACGATCCGCCTGGACGCCAGTAAATATACGTCGCCTTTTTCCATTACCTTGCCCGGCACTACCGAGCCCTTGCCCCTGGGCATGCCGTAGATTTCATGCTCCAGTACTTTTTTGATGTCCTTTACGTGCCCGTGCAGGCTGACCTTGAGTGCCTGGCCCACCGTATCGACCCTGGCCTTGCCCTTTTCCTGCCACGTACGCAGCCTCACGGCAAAGCCCTTGTCCTTTAACCACGCAAACAGCAACGGGTGGTCCACCAGGACCTGCTTCAGTGGTGTTGTGGCAGTCAGTTTCAAGGGGCCTTCCACCTGGTAAATGCTGTTATTCATGCCCCTGCACGATTTTATACCCAGTTTGTGCTGGAGGGCCTTGCACACGGTCTCGCCATCCGCAGCAGTGACCGGCAACAGGTGGACAGGTGTGGCCAGGTGCAATTGGACCCACCGCTTGCTGGCCAGGTCAGCGGCCGCCCATACCACGCCCATCAAAAGGATGATTGTAATAACCAGGGATTTTTTCATTCCTGCCTCAACACGCCTGCACACCGTGCACAGACATCAGGGAAATCGGGGTCTGACCCTACCGTGGTGGAATAATTCCAGCACCGCTGGCACTTGCCACCAGGCGCATGTGCGAATGCCACGTCAAAGGCATCCGGGCCATCGAATTCCTCAACCGTCACGGCGCTCACAACGAACAGCTCCGGCAGAAACGCCCCGAATTCGTGCAGCACGGACAGGTAAGGGGAACCCTTGCGTGCCTTCAGTGCGATCGATGCCTCCAGCGGGTGACCGATTTGTCCGTCTCCACGGGCCTGTTCCAGTACGGCCAGCACCCTTGTCCTGACCTCGCGCAGGAGCCCGAATTTTGAGTCCAACTGTTCGTCCACCGGGAAGTCCTGCGGCCTCACCATGTCGCACAAAAATATGCTTTCCGGTGCCTCGGGCAGTTTGGGCATTTGCTGGTATGCCTCCTCCGCTGTAAACGATAGCACAGGCGCCAGCATCAACAGCATGCCGCGCAGGATCCTGTACAAGCCGGTCTGGGCGGAGCGCCTCTTTGGCGACGCACCGGCCTCGCAATACAACCTGTCCTTGGTGATGTCCAGGTAGAAGGCCGACAATTCGGTGAATGTATAATTCACCAGGTTCTGGTAGATCACGTGCAAATCGAACGCATCGTATGCATCCAGCACCCTCTGCACAAGCCTGCCGAAATTCGCCAGCGCATAACGGTCCACGGGCAGCAGTTCCCCGTCCGGCACCATGTCCCTGGACGGGTCAAAATCCCCCAGGTTGCCCAGCATGAACCTGAACGTGTTGCGGAATTTCCTGTATGAATCCACCAGTGTGCGCAGGATCTGGTCCGATATACGGATGTCTTCCTTGTAGTTTTCCGCCGCCACCCACAGCCGGAAGATCTCGGCACCCTGGCGGTCAATCGTCTTTTGCGGGGCCACGAAATTCCTGGCGCTCTTGGACAGTTTCTTGCCCTCGCCATCCACCACGAAGCCATGCGTGACCACGGATTTATACGGGGCCTCGCCCCTGGCGCCTACGGATGCCAGCAGGCTGGACTGGAACCATCCCCGGTGCTGGTCGCTGCCTTCCAGGTACAAATCGGCCCGTGCATCCGCGCCGTAGCGACGCTTCACCACCGCTGCATGGCTGACCCCGGAATCAAACCAGACATCCAGGATCGCCGAGTCCTTTTCAAAGGCCGTGCCACCGCACTCGGGACACTTCGTGCCCGCAGGCAGCAGTTCGGCCTCGGACATCTCGAACCAGGCATCCGCGCTGTGTTCCTCGAATATATCGGCCACGTGTGCCACGACTGACGCATCCAGCAGCGTGTGTCCGCACGTCTTGCACTTGAATGCAATGATTGGCACGCCCCAGTGGCGCTGGCGGGATATGCACCAGTCAGGCCGGCCCTCCAGCATGGCGGTGAGCCTGGTCTTGCCCTGCGGCGGTATGAATTTTACGTCCTGGATCGCGGAAATGGCGTCCTGGCGCAGGTTCTTGCGGTCCACGCCGATGAACCACTGCGGCGTTGCCCTGAAAATTACCGGGTCGTGGCTGCGCCAACAATGGGGATACGAGTGTTCCACCTGGGAGGCCTTGATCAACATGTCCCGTTCCTTTAGCAGGGCGATCACGTCCTTGTCACAATCGAATACGAACCTGCCCTCGAACATGGGCACGTCCCTGGTAAACCGGCCTTCCTCGTCCACGGGTGCGTAGGGCTTAAGTCCGTACCTGATGCCCACCTCGTAGTCCTCCTGGCCGTGACCCGGGGCCGTATGCACACAGCCCGTGCCCGCATCCAGGGTTACATGTTCGCCCACGATCAACAGGGAATCCTGGTCCAGAAACGGGTGGCGGCAATGCAGGCCCTCGAATTCCTTGCCCTTTGCCCGCATCAACACCTCGCCCGTTGGCACGCCAGTTGCCTGGTGGAAACCGGCGGTCAGGTCCTCGGCCAGGATCAACACCTCGTCACCCACTTGCTCGGCCACGTAGGTAAAGTCCGGGTGCAGACTGATAGCCAGGTTTGACGGCAGGGTCCACGGAGTGGTTGTCCATATCACCACGAACCCGTTTTTGCCCTTTAGTTTGGGAAAACGTTCGTACACGTCCCGGGTGAACGGAAATTTTACGTAGATCGACGGGCTCTTCACGTCCTTGTATTCGACCTCGGCCTCGGCCAGGGCGGTCTTGCACACAGGACACCAGTACACGGGTTTTTGCCCCTGGTAAACCAGGTCCTTTGCCACAAAGGTGCCGAATTCGCGTGCTATTCGGGCCTCGTAGTGATAATTCATGGTCAAATACGGGTCGTCCCAGTCCGCCAGCACGCCCAGGCGCTTGAATTCCTCTTTCTGTATGCCGACGAACTCCGCGGCGAAGGTCCTGCACTTTTTGCGTAATTGTTGAGGCGTGGCATGTACACCGGCCTTGGACAGGTTGTCCTCCACGGTCCGCTCGATGGGCAGGCCATGGCAGTCCCAGCCAGGCACGAAGGGCGCACTGAAACCGGACATGTTTTTGTATTTCACCACGATGTCCTTGAGCACCTTGTTCAGGATATGGCCGTGGTGTATGTGTCCGTTTGCATAGGGCGGACCGTCGTGCATGATATAACGCGGCGCCCCGTCACGGTGCTCCACCATTTTGTGGTAGATGTCGTGTTCTTCCCACCAACGCAGCATGTCAGGCTCACGTTTGGGCAGGTTGGCCTTCATCGGGAATGCGGTTTTCGGCAGTTTCAGCGTATCCTTGTAATTCGTGGTACCCACAATGCCTCCTCGTTTTGTCATGGGTATAAAACCCGCAACAATTTAACAAAAACACCGGATAAGTCAACGAATTTGGGTTTTTCCCAAATTACCTGACTAAATTCGGGAGTCGGTTGCAGCAAGCGGCCCATCTGCTTCGCCGTTTTCACCAATTTGAGGCTCAACGTACCGATAGTACGCCTGCGCTCAAATTGGTTCAACGACTTGCATCTAAACCACTTTCTGCAACCTTTGTCCTCAAATTTGACAGGTAATTTGGGATTTTGTGGCTGGACTTGACAAAAACAGGCAATTCTGGCTTATCCTTAAAATAGAAGGAGGCAGGGGTGAAACGAACAATACTTTTGATAGTCGAGGGTATCTTCATACTTATGGTGACAGCAGGATGCAGCACTTTTGTGGTTAACGCACCAGGTCAGAAGGATTCGTTTGCTGGCACGGATAAAAATGGTGGTGATACGAACACAGACGCGGACATGAGCGTGGATACGGGCAGTGACGGTGATACAGCCGTGATTTTTGACCCGGGCGTGGACCCGGGCCCTGGTGCTGATAGCACCGAGATTTTTGACCTGGGCGTGGACCCGGACCCTGGTACTGATAGCACCGTGACTTCTGATCCGGGCGTGGATACGGGCAATGACGGTGATACAGCCGTGATTTTTGACCTGGGCGTGGGCATCGACAGCGGGATAGACAACGGTGGAACTACCGAAGTTTGCCAATCCTGCGTAACGGATAACTGCCCCTCTGAGATACGTGCGTGCCAGCCTGACCCCGGATGCACCGAGATTTCGATGTGTGTCCGGAATTGCCCGCCTAATGAGACATCCTGCAATAATGATTGTATGAAAGAAAACCTGGATAGTGCTGGCGATTTCATGCTCTTGCAACTGTGTGTGGACAGATATTGTACAATTCCTTGTAAAAACTCTAAGCCCGATCCTTGTTCCGAATGTATCACTAATAAGTGTTATAACCCGTTGGCCGCCTGCTATAAGAACCTGGAATGCGTAAAATTGCTACTATGCATCGAGGACTGCAAAGATGATCAGGACTGCTTAAAACAATGTGTCCAGCAATACCAGTCTGCTGTCAATGGGATACAAGACATCCAGAATTGCTATCAGGATAACTGTGGTTCCGCGTGCGGATTATGAGCCATATAACATTGACAACGGTGGAGATCGGGTCAAGTGAACGCTTAGTGCCTCAGGTCAGTGACCCTGAACAGACCTATTTTACCGCTTCGAGGTATCACATAGCGGTTCAGGTCAATGCCAACCTGGCGTACATCCACGGGCTTCAGTACCATGTGCCGTTCAAATATGGCACATGCCGGAACAGGCCCGCGTACATCAGGCGTATTTTTTGATGGGAAAACCCCGGCCCTGCGAATCAGGCAACTGGTGTCGCGAAAGTAAAATACGGACATGGTCGATGGTTCGGGGATTTTGCAAGACCTGCCGTAACAATTCATCACCCTGCAGCCGTCAAGGTCTGGATAACTATACAGTCCCAGGTCCTGATCCTGCTTGTCCCATGTCAACAATACACAATGCCCCCGGAATAGACCCCGGTGGGAAACCAAAATCGAATACTCCGTCTGAAAACACAGGTGTTTCCTGATCCAACCCAGATTTTCCGAAATCATCAACACCCCTGCAAGTAATGCAAACAACACTACCAAAGGCCGCGACACTGGCTTGAGGCGCCGGGATATATCGTACAATCCGATCCCGGCCACTCCGGTCATAAACGTGATGGCCGGAAGGTTGTCCCCCGCATAGATGGCAATATAAGGCTCACACAACAGATACACCGGAGCGGCTGCCATCAGCCCGGCCATAAACAGACGCCTTGCAGAAGAACGCAAGGTTGGGACCGCTGCAAACAATCCAAAGCCGATAAGTATCCTCATAAGCAATCCACTGAGCGAAAATCTCCAGACAGGAAGGTATGTATCCCTCAAGGGCAGGACCACCATTAACAGCCTGGTGGCAAAGTTGGTCATAAAAAAAGACGACCAGTTAAAATGTCTATGCCAATTTGCCAGGAAATATTCCACCTTGGATGTTTCGGAAAACAAACCCAGGGGAATGAACAGCAGCAGGAATGCAAAAGATGTCAAAACCCACGGGTGCGCCTTGATACTTGTTATTAACCTGCGATCCATTACCAGCAAGGCGGCCAGTACGAACACAATACCTTCAGGACGAAGGAAGGCTGCAAAGCCTAACAGGATAATACCGGCAACGAGACCTTTTACACGGTAGGATTGCAACAATGCCATACCCCAAAACAGGTTAAACAACAGCAGGTTATGGTGACAATCCGTGGGGGCATATCTTATTACGTCGGGTTGTACTGTTAGCAGAATGCTCGCGGCCAGGGCCACTATACGCGATTCGGTAAGATTGCGGATGACCAGGTAGAAGGCCGGGATCGTAAGGCCTGACACCAGGGCATTAAATAAAAACCAGGCCTTATCGGACGGACCTGCCAGGGATACGAAGAGGGACTGCAAAAGCCTGTACCATGAGGACGTGCTATCTTTAAAGATCGTTGCAATTTGAGCGTTGTATTGCGGTACGTACAAAGACAGGTCGTGGATTTGCCAGGGGGCCAGTAACACCCTTAAAAGCAAGGCCAATGACAATACCCACACCACATGGATGTCAGGACGACGCCACTCCCCGAAGCCAAATATACCGGCGCCAAAGGACATATAGAGTAAAAGCAACAATATCCCGAGTCCCCATACCACGGCAAGCCTGCGGGATTTAGCAATCCGATGGACAACCGTGGCCAGGATCTTGCGGCCGTTTATATACAATGGCGCTTTTACAAGCGGGGTTTTACCCTGATCCAGGCGTTCAAAAGTACCTTTAATGAAGGTCCTGACATCTCCCAGCAAGCGCCTTCGTCCAACAGGGTCTATTTTACCTTTCGATACATCTACCTGTCCCAGGGTATTCACGTGGATACTGACCTTCCCGTTGGGGCAATCAAATGTTATAAACATCCCCCAAGTGCCACATTTCAATCCGTTTCCCATGCAGGGGCCCCATTGGCCTGATGCAAGAGGTGACATCTCGTCACACACGAGGCGCGGTCTCCCAGTGTGGTTTGAAAACGCCACAAATCTGGTCCACAAAAAAAAACGCTACAAGGAAAAGAATTATGAATACTACTTGTTTGTATCTGTAAAGGTTTCTGGACACAGTGGTATTATTCCAAATTTATGGATACTTGTCCAAATACACGTATGGCGGTTGAAGCACACAAAAAGGCCGCCAGGCATTACATGTATTCTTGTCCCTTGTCGTTTACTGAATTTTCTTGACGATTTTCCTGATCCTGCCCGATTCGATTGCCTCGTGCAGTTCATCACCCAATTGATGGTTTTTATTCACCACCGTGTTCCAATACCGTACCCTTTCCTCATCCGAAAGCCTGTTGAAATCCTTTCGGTCAGGTATCTTGTGATACGGCAGTGAATGTACAAAATCCCTTGATGGAGCGATTATCACGGTGTTTTTGAGGTTCTCGACCCGCGCCCTCCTGTTCGTATATTTGTCGAGCCAGCCTGGGATTACGTATTCGTAAAAATGTGGAAACAACACCAGCCGGTCCCTGTCCCGGTCATCCAGGAATGGTATATCCAGGTGATAATCGATCATCCCTCCGTCCCTGAACATCCCGGGCGCACCAGCGATATCCGGGACACCACGCATCATAACGGGAATGGAACCGGATGCCATGAGGGCCTTTTTGAAATTTTCCTTGGTTAGCAAGTACCTGTGTGTTCTGAATGTATCGCTGAACCGGAAGTTTATGTCATTGACGGAACTGAACACTGCCCTTTCGAAAAAGTAACCCAGATACCTCCTGTTAATGTAATTTGCAGTGGCTGCGACAGCAAGATTAAGTGTTTGCATGATGTTGTTTTCAGATTTTGCGAGGTGCCTGGATTTGGCAGCCAGAAAAGAAATTGTCATGTCCGGATTGTTCAAAATATAGTCAATATCTCCGTCCTTGATATAGGAATTCATAATCTCTATGGATTTATCCGTAATGGCGTCTTTGCCCGGTCGTTTGGATGGATAAAACTGGTGGATATAGCCGTATTCCATGGTATTTATTGCCTTTATGGGCTCCTTGTGGGCATAGGCCGCCATCCGAAATGCCCCGATTGAACTGCCGATGAGGTGTAAAGGGTCTTTCCTGTGTTTCAGTAATGGCATCAGCACACGGTCGATACCTGTAAGTATTAGAAATTTTGCCGCACCGGATGCCCCGGCAAACACTTTTACCCTGGCCAGGTCCAGTCCCTCGTCCTTTATGATTTCAAAGGCCCGGTCCCCTGCCAAAACGGATATACTATCGAACATAACACCCCGGAAGGATTTTATCTCCCCTTTGGAGACATTGCAATTACCTGACTAAATTTAGCATAAATATTACTCGTTCTTATTTTTTACCTTGCTTTTTTCCAAAAACAAATTAAACTTCCCATGATGAAGATCGAAGAACTCATAAGAAAATACCAGATTTCCGGGCTCGTCAGTAACACGGTTATGGTGGTAGATGACGAAATAGAAAACGTGGAGGTAATGAGCCTTTTTATGGGCAAATATTTCAAGGTGTTGACTGCGAATTCGGGCCAGGAGGCTTACGAGACACTAAAGAGCAAGGATTGCGATGTGGTGATCGTTGACCAGAGGATGCCTGGTATGACCGGAGTTCAGTTACTGGACAGGATAAATCAACTTGATCGTGACATAACCGGCATCGTGGTCACTGCGTTCACGGAGTACCAGGCGATCATGGATGCGATCAACCAGGGTAATGCATTCAAATTTCTGATAAAACCCCTGGATACGCCTCAATTACTCGCTGCGGTACGGGAGGCCATGGAAAGGACCATGTATGCCAGGGCAATCCGTCAACTGGTCGGGAAACTGGACCACAAAATCGATTCCCTGGAACAGAAAAACCTGGAACTCCAACAGATGCAACACCGGTTTATACAGGCCGAGCGCTTTAGCACGGTGGGACGAATGACGTCTGGTATCGTCCACGAAATGGGTAATGCCCTGTCCAGTTTGATGTTTATCGGACAGGAACTGCAACGCCTGGATTGCACAAAGGACCTGCATGACATTTTTGAGCTGAGTATACAAGGTCTCGAGAGCCTGCACAGGACCTTGCAGGATATAATGGCTTTGATTCGTAATAATGGAGTGGTGGGGCGACTTTACAAAAAAGAAACGAATGTGCGTGCATTGCTTCAGGATGCGGTAAAACTGGCCCGGCTGAACAAGGAGGGCCGGCTGCGTGATATAAAACTGCGGACAGGGGCTGATTTACCACCGGTCATACTTGACCGCCAGAGGGTCATACAGGCACTTGTAAACATTATCAACAATGCAATCGACGCCACCAAACCGCATGACCAAATACTTATCGAAGCCGCTGCAAAGGATGGGTGGCTTAATATAACGGTAAAGGACAATGGAATTGGTATGGACGAGGAAGTCCTTCAACATGTTGTGGAGCCCCTGTTTTCTACCAAGGAATCCAGCGGCCTGGGCATGGGAATGTACATGGTGGATGCAGTCATCAAGGCACACGGTGGTTTCCTGGATATTCACAGTAAAAAGGGCGAAGGAACTATGGTCAGTGTGGTCCTGCCTTACGGGACGGACCTGTAATGGCTTACGGGTATCATAAAAATATTTTTATTTTCAAGTTGTTATAGAATTTTTCACGTTGCAATCCCAGGACAGGCTCATAGGTCTGCCCCTACGACCCGATAATTTTCATTAAATCAACTCTCACGGTCACCACGACCAGGCGAGCCGCCTGGGTTACAAGCAGGCGAGGCCGCCTGCGCTCCATGGCCTTCGTTACTACCACGATCCACACGGTCACGGACAACGGCCAACGGTCAACGGTCACGGCCACGGCCACGGTCAACGGCCACGGTCACGGCCAACGGAAAAACCGGCAGGCAAGGCCGTTTGCTGCAACAGACTACCGAATTTGGTCAGGTAATTTGGGAGCAGGGTCTTGACATTCAGCATACGACATTGTATTAAGATGTCCGTTGCGGTTCTTTGGAAAGGCGCCTGTAGCTCAGTTGGATAGAGCAGCGGACTTCTAATCCGCAGGTCGGAGGTTCGAATCCTCTCAGGCGTACGAGGTCCGCGGCGGGTTGAAATGGTGAGTATAGCTCAATTGGTCAGAGCACCGGGTTGTGGTCCCGGGGGTTGAGGGTTCAAGTCCCTCTACTCACCCCGGTAGTTACTGCCGGTAGTGGCAGGCCTGCCTGACGATCAACCTTGTATTGTGGGCTCGTAGCTCAATTAGGTAGAGCACCGGACTCTTAATCCGTCGGTTGTGGGTTCGATTCCCACCGAGCTCATCGAAATAAAAATTTTTTGGTAAGTAATAAATCTATGGATTTAGTCAGGTAATTTGGGAGATAATTTGGGTATTGACAAACATATTGAATTTTGATTAACTTAAACCTGTTGGGGTGGAGTGTGCCTGGCCTTTGCTGGTTACTGTCTCCGCAAATTCCTCGACATAACTTGACTTGGGAGTAATTAATGGACACGGTAAAAAAAGGCGACAAGGTCAGCATACAGTACGTTGGACTATTGGAAGACAAGACGATTTTTGATAAATCGGAAAAGGACGAACCCTTGGAGTTCGAGGCTGGGACCGATGAAATCCTGGCTGGCATCAGTAATGGTGTGATCGGCATGGCCGTAGGGGATAAAAAGACGATCACCCTTAGCCCGGGGGAGGCCTATGGCGACAGGGTGGCCGGACTGGAACAATCAGTACCCGTATCTGACCTGCCGAAAGGTGTGCAGGTGGGCGACCTGTTGTCCGGTGAGATCCAGGGGCAGCAGATCATCCTGTCCGTGGTCGAAATCAATGGTGATACGGCAACCCTGGATGCAAATCATCCGCTTGCTGGACACACGCTGACATTCGACATCGAACTGGTGGGTTTCGAGCCTGCCTGATTACAGGCGTTCCTTTCGCAAGAATTCAGCCACTTCAGGTATTCCCCCCTGGTAAACCAGATAGCCGTCCGGTGGTTCCCTCGGTACGATTTCGTTTGCAATGTTTTGAGTCATCAACGCGGTGACTGATTCGGGGTCTTTGGTTTGGGACAGGGCCCAGTACAATTTCGCCAGTGCGGTTTCCGGCAGCATGTTGGCCAGGAAGGTGACACCTGCATCGATCAGGCGGCGACCGGTCTGGTAGGCATAGGGATTTGTTGTACCCCACAAGGTCTGTGATGTCATAAAGACTTGCAATCCCTGGTCCACGGCCCGCTTTAAGCCATTAATCACATCGTCGCTGCAATGCCCCATGCCCGTACCGGCCATTACCAGGCCCCGAAATTTGCTGGCTGCGTAAAAATCGATAACCTCAGGTGACATGCCAGGGTGGTAATACAGCAGTGCAGCCCGGTCGCAAACACCGATCCTGGGTTGAACCGGTGGGGTCTGACCGACCCTGGCGTAATCAGTGCGTAACATCCGGATTCCATTGTGATCCACGAGTCCCAAGGGCACATCACCAATGGTCCTGAAGGTGGAACGTGCCGATGTATGCATCTTGCGGACCCGGGTCCCCCGGTGGATGATGCCGTACTGGTCGCTGGTAGGGCCGAACATGGTCACCACGACCTCTGCTATATCTGAAGTTGACGCCACCTGCACGGCATGTATCAGGTTCAATGCGGCATCCGATGACGGGCGGTCGATGGACTTCTGGCTGCCCACCAGCACGATTGGCACCGGTGGGTTTTGAATCATGAAGGAAAGTGCAGAGGCCGTGTAATGCAGGGTATCCGTCCCATGAGACACCACGACGCCACGGGCCCCGCTGTCGATCGCCTCCAGCACCGCCCTGGCAATACGCACCCAGTGTGCCGGTTGCATGTTTTCGGACAGGACGCTGAACAGGTCTATCATTTTGAGCCTTGCAAGTCCGGCCAGCTCGGGCACCAGGGCATAGAGTTCTGATGCACCTCGGCCAGCGACCAGGCCCCCCGTAACCGGGTCAGGCCTGCCTGCAATCGTACCACCGGTTGCCAGTAACACCACGTCAGGCCCGGTTGGGGCAGGCGGTACCGGCTGGTTTGCTGTTGCAACCTGGCGGCTTGAGGCCTCCAGTTTCCGTACATTTTTTATGCGTTGCCATTCAATGCCGATGATATAGCCATCCGGCATGCGGAGGCGTACCATGTCGGCCAGGCCATGGGCTGGCAACACGACACAGGCAAACCTGCGGCCATCAACATCCAACTCGATTGGGTCGCCCGCGTGGATTCCCAGTTTGCGAAACAGGTTCCCGATATTACCGGTGTACTCGGCATCAACCATGCTTCAGCCTCCCCTTGATGAAGGCCTTTTGTTGTAACGGTTCTGAATATGTATTCAAGGCCTCTTTTGCCGCCTCGATCAGTGCCGTTTCCAGTTCCGGTTTCCAGAATTGCAGGGTCAACTGGGCTGCGAGTGTCGGCTGGTAGCCCAGGTTGCACATGCGGTTGAATACATGCTCGGCCCTTTTTGCAATCAGGGCACGGATCTGCTGTGCGGAAAGCCCATGCGCCTGCATGTCCCTTGCGATCTGCCAGGGCATGTCTATGGTGTTGAGGTCGCTGTGCAGGGGGACCGCGGGCATGTCGGTTTCAGGCAGCCTCAAACTGCTGTCCGTATCAGGCATAAGAAATGTGGTCTCACCGTTACGCAAGGGACGCCGTACCTCCGGGCTGCCGCCGTCTGTTAACACACGCGCCTGTTCAGTCAAGGCCGTTAC
The DNA here is from genome assembly GCA_015493765.1 of Deltaproteobacteria bacterium. Lineage (GTDB taxonomy): Bacteria > Myxococcota_A > UBA9042 > DTJE01 > S145-11 > S145-11. The sequence goes on along the minus strand of WGCQ01000248.1, from coordinate 11,524 downwards.
GCCCCATTTTACCGACTCCTCGGGGCCAACGAGTAAAAAGATGACGTCAGAACGCCGTGATTGCATCAGTCTGTCAGCCTTTGCAAATACTTCGGACAACACGAAGTCCTCCGGTCCCTCCGAGCATAGCACCATGTTTTGGGGCAGGCATGCAATACGATGGACCCGGTCCACGAATTCATCCAATAATTCGCGGTTCGGACCCATGGCCTGGCGCATGAGCCCCCTGAATCCAGGCAGTAACACCGCGTAAACCACGTCCTGTGGCGTTTTTTTCAGGCTCTTGAACCACCGGGTAACGTCCTGACTGGCAAAGCGTTGCATATCTATCCCCCGCCTGTTGACCTCCGCGGACAGGTCCAGCATGCGTTTCTGACGGAGGACTTCGTAATGGGCAACACGGACCAGTGTATTGATGCTGTCAAGCCCCCTGACCTCCACGAAACCGGCCCCCCGGATGCCAATTCCCAGGTCAAACCTCAGTGCCGATTGCCGGTGCATGGCACCCGGTGTCCTTGAGGTTACCATGCGCAGCAGTGTTGCGGCGGCCGCTGCCTGTGCAGGATTGCGCAGTTCAGGAGCAGTGGTTATGACCAGCACGGGCACGCCCAGGCGATCCGTCATAAACACGCGTCGGGTCATGGAGTCCTCGACCAGCCTGGCCGAGTCTTCTGTCAATGTAACACGTTGAATGTTCAATAATTTTTTTAGAAACGGAAGGCTGCAATTCCACCCAATCAGCATGGAGCGCTGGAAACCGGAAGGTATTGAGCCGTCCAAAAAACGTTCCCGCATGATCTGGGACTGTTCAGGCAGGATACAACCCATTGAACGGGCTACTGTAATTGTAGCGGCCAATGCATCCCGGTTTATTCTGACCGGCGGTGAGTCGTCCATTTCGTAAGTGCACGAGCTTTTCCTGGTCAATCGATAAATCACCTCGCGGAAACACCGGGTTTCGGCCATGGGCATGGATGCAGGCCCTGCCCCGTGGTAAGCCGCCGGACGCAGATGCCGGGATACCTCCACGTCGTAATCACTGTCCGGGGGCATGACAGGGCAATTGCACAGCAGTTTGCCGCCCCTGTCCACCTGCCTGCGTACCTTCAACTCGATCCTGACGCCCAGCGACTCGTATTCTTCCTCGCTCCACAGGAAATCCGGAAGATGTTGCGATTTGATCACGTGTTCAAACATCGCTTGATGGTAACATATTTTGGATTTTTTTCGATATGAGGGTATTGACCCGAATTACCTGACTAAATTCGGGACAAAGTCGTTATATTACACAACACACAATTTGTCTTGTATCATAACACACTGAATTTACACAATATTCGTAGGGGCGGGTTCCAAACCCGCCCTTTTTATGATTCGAGGTAAATGCTTGAAAAAGTAATGAAACATTATCGCCGGCGGGACGCCCGCGAACCAAGCAGGCGAGGCCGCCTGCGCTCCACGGCTTTCGTTTTCACCGGGATCACACGGTCTCGGTCAACGGTCACGGCCACGGTCAACGGTCCACGGCCACCCAGGCTAATTCCGGAAGAGCCTCAAATTTGCCATCGAAATCGGGGCGCTTATCATTGCTTGACACGGGATAATTCCATGGATTATTATCCCCGAGGACTTAAGTAATTGCGATATTTTACCCGATTGAAAGGGCCAATGGATTTATATGCATAGACAAGACATAGAACACGTAATCAAGATCGGCAAATCACCATTGAGTACCGCCCAGGTGTATGCCATTGCCAGGGGCGAATCCTTGATCGCGGTGGACCTGCCGGAGGTGTCCGAAAAAATAGCACGTTCCAGGCGTCACCTAAAGGCGGCCCTGGAGCGCGGTGAACCGATTTACGGTGTGACCACCGGTTATGGCGGGTCGTGTGGCAGCCGGGTTGATGCTGACCGGTCCACGGAACTGGGCGAAAACCTGATCCGTTACCACGGGGCAGGCAGTGGCGAACCATTGGGCATAGTCCAGACCAGGGCGGCCATGGTATGCAGGCTGATGTCGCTGTTGAAGGGCTATTCCGGGGTCAGCATGGACCTGCTGGACCGGATCGTGCTGTTTTTGAACAACGGGATCACCCCGGTGATGCCGTCCCTCGGGTCAGTGGGCGCGTCCGGTGACCTGACACCCTTGTCCTACCTGGCCGCCACACTGGAGGGCAAACGCGACGTGTTTTTCCGGGGACGCAGGATGCCGGCCTCGGAGGCCTTGGAAGCGGCGGGCATTCGGCCGTATCGCTTCAAGCCCAAGGAACCGCTGGCCATGATCAACGGGACCTCTGTTATGACCGGCATTGCAGTGGTGGTGGTGGAGTCGGCCCGACGTGTACTGGATGCTGCCATTGCAGCCGCGGCCATGGCTGTGCACGGGATGGCAGGACACAGACGCCACTTCCGCCCGGAAATCTTTGCGGCCAAACCCTTTCCTGGGCAGGCCAGGGTGGCGGCAAAACTATGGACATTACTGGAGGCCGTTGGCCAGCCGCAGGAGTCGGAACGGCCCGAACACCTGCAGGACCCGTATTCGCTGCGCTGCACGCCTCACGTGCTGGGTGTGCTGGACGATGCGTTGGACTGGATACAAAAATGGGTGGAAACCGAGGCGAACGGGGTCAGCGACAACCCGCTGCTGGAACCCGAAACCGGAGAGGTCATGACAGGTGGGAATTTCTATGGCGGCCATATCGCCTTTGCCATGGATGCAATAAAACCGGCCCTGGCATCCACTGCCGACCTGATGGACCGCCAGTTCGCCCTGTTGGTGGATACCAGGTTCAACCGCGGACTGCCGTCAAACCTGGTTGGACTGGATGGGCCTCAATCCGGGCTGCACCACGGATTCAAGGCATTACAGATAACGGCGTCCGCAATCACTGCGGAGGCGGCCAAGGACACCATGCCTGCTGCCGTGTTTTCGCGCAGTACGGAGTCCCACAACCAGGACAAGGTCAGCCTGGGGACCATTGCTGCCAGGGATGCTGACCGGGTGATGGGGCTGGCCTCCCACGTGGTGGGTGCCCAGGTGCTGGCCGCTGCACAGGCCGCGGAACTGCGTGGCGGATTGGAAACCAGGCCCGGGATTGCAAGACTGGTTTCAGCGGTACGCAACGTGGTCCCCATGGTGCGCGAGGACCGCCCCCTGGATGCGGACCTGCAAAAAATAACCGGCGTGATCCTGGACAAAGGCATATCCTGATGAAAAGAGACGTATTCCGGACGCATACCATGGAAATGGTGGTACAGTTCCACGATACTGATGCCATGCAGGTGGTTTGGCATGGCAATTACCTGAAGTACTTCGAGGCCGCCATGACCGACATGTTCCGCAAATCCGGGTTTGACCTGCACAAATACTACGCGGAATCGGGCTACGTGTTTCCCATCACCCGGACTGCGACCAGGCACCACATGCCCTTGATGTTCAATGATGTTTTCACCTGTCGGGTCGATATAGTGGAGTGCAAGCGCAGGATCGTGGCGGATTACGAAATCCGCAGGAAATCCGACAACGCCTTGTGCGTAAGCGGCCGTACCGAGCAGGTGGCTGTGCGTACACGGGATTTCAAAATGGAATTCGAGATCCCAGGGGAAATTCAGGCGGTTTTACGGGCGAAATGATGACGGGGATGTACAGGGCTTTGGGAACCGGGGCAGAACGCCTGGCGGGCTGGGTGGACGTGCTGGACCGCATCAATGTCTTTCCCGTGGCCGATGGCGATACCGGGCGCAATTTATACCTCACCGTGGCACCATTGATCCAGGCAGACAGCGACCAGGCATCCATGGTCCGGGCCGTGATGTTTGCAGCCAGGGGAAACTCGGGGAATATCGCGGCCGCCTTTTTGTCCGGCCTGCTGAAGGTCGAGGATACTGACGGCCTGAAACAGGGGATGCACACGGGCCGGGCCTTGGCGTGGGGGGCAGTGGCTGACCCCAAGCCTGGGACCATGCTGAGCATCCTGGACGCGCTTTGCGATGCCCTGGACCATGTCAGCACGCTTGATGACAATACCACGGGCCTTTTGATCGAGCGCATGAAACAGGCCGTGCTGGATACACCCAAACAATTGCCAGTGCTGAAGGAGGCTGGGGTCGTTGATTCGGGGGCCCTGGGCATGTTTTTGTTCCTGGAGGGCTTTCTGAACGACCTGGCAGGCAGGAGGGATGGATTCGTGCCGGTACATGAGGCCTTTGGCGACTACCTGCGACTCAGTGGTGATTGGCAGGGCAATGGGGGCGCGGACGGGGAGTGCGTGAATGCGGTGCTGGAGGTGGGGCAGGATACACAGGCGCAGACTGTCCATGACGGCTTGCAGTCAATGGGCCACAGCGTGGTAATGACCAGGCAGGCAAACCGGGTCAAACTACACCTGCACACAACAGACCCGGACGAGGTAAACAAGAAATTGCGGACCCTGGGCAATGTGCTGGCATTTTCCACGGAGCCAACGGAGTCGAAAGGCCCCGATGGTGATCGCCCCAGGCCCATCCTGCACGTAATGACCGATGCGGCTGGCTCCGTCACCCGTGATGACGCCATGAAACTGGGCATGACCTTGCTGAACAGTTACGTGAACATCGCGAGGCAGTCGATCCCGGAAACACTGGCTGACCATCAGGACCTGTACGAAAAAATGCGCCGCGGTGTAGCGGCATCCACGGCCCAGGCATCCGTGTTCGAACGCCGCCAGCATTACGAAAAGGTGGCCTCCCTGTACGGTAATGCCTTGTACCTGTGCGTTGGCTCGGTTTACACCGGAAATTTTCAGACCGTAATGGACTGGAAGAGCGAACACGACCCGGACGACCGATTGCGGGTCATTGACACGGGTGCGGCGTCAGGCAGGCTTGGTGTGATTGCCCTGGCCACGGCCGAATTCAGCCTGAAGGCAAAAAATGCAACCGATGTGATTGCGTTTGCCGCTCACGCGGTCAAACACAGCCGGGAATACATATTCCTGGACCGGCTGGTTTTCCTGGCCCGTGGTGGCAGGTTGTCAAAAACCAAGGCCTTTTTCGGCGACATGTTACACAAAAAGCCCGTGGTTGCGCCCTTTGCGGACGGGGTTCGCAAACTGGCTGTGCTGCATGACCGGAAGGAGCAGGTAAAATGGGCGGCCGAGCACCTGAAACAGGACCTGCCTGAAGGGCCTGTAATGGTGATGCTGGAGTACACGGACAACGAGCAATGGGTGCGCACCCTGGCCAGGGAGGTATTCACGTCCATCAGGTCTGACATTTTTGTCAGGGTCCAGCCGTTTTCACTGACCACTGGCGTGCACATAGGGCCCGGGGCGTGGGGGCTGGCCTTTGTGGGACTGGGAAAGGGGGCATGATATTGACCTTGCGCATATTAAAAGGGCTCTACATGGGCCTGATGTTCATGGTATTCGGGCTGGTGATCCTGTGGGGTGTATTTTTCCTGGTCCCGGCATTCATGTTGGTTGCGGTTTTCAAGGGCCACAACCCGGACCGCATGCAGGCAGTCAACCGCAAGTGGATGGGCTGGTGGCTGAAGGGGCTTGAAGCGGGCGGGTTGTTAAAAGTGGATGGGGTCGAAGGCAAGCCAGTGGCTCCACCGTCAGTGATCGTTGCAAACCACCCGGGGTTGTTCGACGTGATTGTATTGATCACCAGGGTCCCGAAGATGTCGGTGATGGTAAAACGCAGCCTGGTCAGGAAACTGCCCCTCGGTCCCATCCTGTGGAGTGCGGGTTACGTGTATGCACCCGTGGGTGGAAATCTGTGGGAAATCAAGCACTTTTTTGACAGGGCCAGGACCGTTTTGAGTGCGGGCTACCATTTTATGATGTTTCCCGAGGGGACGCGCTCGCCAAAGGGTGGTCTGCATCCGTTTCAGGTTGGTGCCTTTAAACTGGCCAGCCGTGCAAAGGTGCCGATTCAGCCCGTGTTGATCGACAACAGGCCGCCTTTTTTACCGCACGAGGACCGGTGGTACCTGCCTTTGGCGGTGCGCTCGCCATTGCGCATCCGTTTCCTGGAGCCGTTGCCACCGCCCAAGGCCGGCACTGAACGGGAGGTGGCGGCCCGGGTTGAGGCCATGTTCAGGCAGGAATTGGACATTGATGCGGCTGGCCCTGCAAGGGATTTGTCAATGGTTGATGATCTAACAAAGAGGTAAGACATGTCGAATGAAATCAGGGTAGTAGTCACCGGGATCGGCTTGAGGACGCCGATTGGTAACAGCATGGAGGAACTGGGCGAATCCCTGCTGAAAGGCAGAAGCGGGATTGTCCGGATGGACGAATGGGAGTCCATTGGCAATTTAAAGACACGCGTTGGCGGGGTCTGTCACGGGATCGACGAATCGGAAATCCCCCATCGTTATCGCCGCACCATGGGGCGTGTCTCCATACTGGCTGCGCTGGCTGCCAAGGACGCGGTGGCGGAATCCGGCCTGGACGAGGATTTCATTGCATCGCCGGACTGTGGGGTCTCGTTTGGCTCGACAGCGGGCAGTACAACCACAATGGAAACGTTTATGGGCAAAATTGCCAGAACCAACAGTATCAAGGGACTGCCCTCATCCGCATACCTGCAGTTCATGAGCCATACCTGCGCCGCAAACATCTCCATGATGTTTCACACCAAGGGGCCTGTGGTCTCCACGTGCGCGGCATGCGTTTCCGGTTCCCAGGGCATTGGCTATGGCTACGAGCAAATCAAGGCCGGCAAGGCAACGGCCATGATCTGCGGTGGTGCCGAGGAGATGCACTTCATGAACGCAGCGATATTTGACATCATGCGGGCATCCTCCACGAAGTACAACGACACCCCCCATGCCACGCCCAGGCCATTTGATGTGAACCGGGACGGCCTGGTGGTGGGCGAGGGTGCGGGGTGTTTTATCCTGGAAGAGGCACAGCACGCCAGGAAGCGCGGGGCCAGGATTTGGGCCGAGGTCCTGGGTTACGGCACGAACTGTGACGGCATGCACCTGACCAATCCCAGTGCAGAGGGAATGGCCGGTGCAATGCGAGCCGCGTTGAAGGACGCGGGGCTGGCACCTGATGCAATAGGGCATATCAATGCCCATGCCACGGCCACCATTGCCGGCGACATCGCGGAGTCCAAGGCAACCTGGGACGTGTTCAAGGACCGGGTCCCTGTGTCCGCACTGAAGGGCCTGATGGGGCATACGTTGGGGGCGTGCGGCGCCATTGAATCCGCCGCGACGATTATCATGATGCACAAGGGCTTTCTGGCACCCACGAAAAACCTTGAGGAACCGGACCCCAAAACGGCACCAATCCAGCACATCATGGGCGAGGTCAGGGACCAGAAGGTGAACATCGCAATGAACAACAATTTTGCGTTCGGCGGGATCAACACGTCGTTGATATTCAAGGTGTAGCCAAAGGAGGCGGTATGTCAAAGGGGACTGCACTTGTCACGGGCGGGAGCCGCGGGATCGGCAGGGCGATCTGCGTGGAACTGGCGGCCCGGGGGTATTACGTGGTTATCAATTATCACACCAGGCAGGAGGCGGCGCAACAGACGCTGGCAATGGTGCGCGAGGCGGGTGGTGACGGGGAAATCGTGGGTTTCGACGTGGCCGATGTCGGGGAGGCGCCTGACAAGGTTGCAGGGATCGCGGACGCACACCGCGACATCAGCGTGCTGGTGAATAATGCGGGTGTGGTCAGGGATTCTTTGCTGGCCATGATGTCCTATGACGCGTGGGATGCGGTGGTCAGGACATCACTGGACGGCTTTTACAACGTTACCAAGCCCGTGCTGCGCAGGATGATCCGCAACAAGGCGGGCAGTATTGTCACGATTTCCTCGGTTTCCGGGCTCATGGGCAACCGGGGCCAGGCGAATTATTCGGCTGCCAAGGCCGGTGTGATCGGTGCATCCAGGGCATTGGCCCAGGAGGTGGCCAGGATTGGGATCCGGGTGAACGTGGTGGCGCCAGGCCCCGTTGAAACCGAGATGCTGTCAGACGCACCAGTGGACATCATGAAAAAGATGATCCCCATGGGCAGGATTGGCAAACCCGAGGAGGTGGCAAAGGCGGTGGCGTTTTTGTGTTCCGATGATGCGTCGTACATCACGGGACAGGTGTTGTCAGTAAACGGGGGCATGTTTTGATGAAGACCGTTAAAATCCTGTGCCTGACAGTGGTCCTGACATGGGCCGCATCCGATTGCGCGGCTGATACGTGGCAAAAATTGCGCGGCCAGATGCAGGGCATCCGTTCGATCCGGGCCGATTTTGTCCAGGAAAAAACATTAAAAATACTGCAAAACCCATTGATTTCAAAGGGAATTTTTTTGTTCAAGGCCCCTGACATGATTCGTTGGGAATACAAATCACCTGTGCGGGTGGTGTCCCTGGTTCACGGTGACACGGTAAGGCGATACGTGTTTACGGAGGCGGGGAAATGGGTGCCGGACAGCAGTAACAGCCTCCAGGCCATCAGGATGGTAATGCATAGGATCATCGGATGGCTGACCGGGCGGTTCAACCAGGATGCAATGTTCGAGGCAACGTACCGGGCAGGGCCGCCGGCCAGGGTCGTGCTGACACCCAAGGACAGGCACCTATCAGCGATAATCTCGGGCGTGGACCTGGTGTTTTCGGACATACCAGGTGTGCTCCGGGAAATCGTGATCCGGGAAGGTGCGGACAATACCACCCGGATCAGGTTCGAAAACGTGAGGCTCAACAAACCGATTCCCAATACCCGTTTCAGGGTGGTGCAGTGAAAAGGGGCTTGGTGATCATTGTCTTGATGCTGTCGGCATGCAGCGACCTGCCCGTAATACGTCAGGTCCCCCTAAGTATGAGGACCGGGATTACCTCTACCTGCATGAAGGCGTATCCCGGGGGCCAATGGACCGCAGTGCACAGCATCGATATCACCCTGCCCGGCGGGGGACACAGCATGATGCTGGGCGTGACGTCACGCACGGCGCATGGCCTGCACAGCGTGTTGATGTCCCCGGAAGGTATGGTGTTGTTTCAGGGTGACTTGACGGGTGGCAAAATACACGTCCAGCGTGCCGTGCACCCCATGGACGACCCGGAATTCCAGCGCAGGATGTTCAACGACATACGCCGTCTGTTTTTCCCGCCCGGGCAAGGTCCCGCACTGGTTGGCCGGGCACAAAAGCGCATCATCTGCCGTTGGGTCATGCCTGGCAGGGTGGTGGACGTGACACCGGGCGACCCGTTGGTGGTGCGCGAGTACAGGCACAAAAGACTACGGCTGGTCATCAGGTACCGGGGACCGTTCAAAGGCGGTTTTGCCCACAGGATGGTGCTGCAAACCCGGGGCCTGCTGGGTTACAAGATGGTTTTTACCCTGGTCTCCGCAAAGGGACGTGCCAGATGAAAATACTCCTGGTGTCGGCCAACAGGTTGAGTTTTCCCTATCCCGTGTATCCCCTGGGCATAGACCACGTGGCTGGCATACTGTTAAGACACGACCACGAGGTTCAGGTTCTGGACCTGATTGGCACGCGCTCCAACGCAGGCATTGCATCGGTAATCAAATCCTTCGGCCCGGACCTGGTAGGACTGTCACTGCGTAACATAGACAACACGGACATCACTGATACACGCTGGTTCATCGATGAATACCGGGAAATTATGCATGAAATACGCCTGGCCACGAAGGCCCCGGTGGTGCTCGGGGGTGCGGGATTCACGCTGTTTGCCAGGGAATTGATGGACCTGCTGAATGCGGATTTCGGTTTTTACGGTGAAGGCGAGTACATGGCGGAACTGGCGGATCGCCTGCAAGAGGGCCAGGATGTTTCCGATGTGCCGGGGCTCTTGACCCGAGGTACTGATGCGGTCTTGCCAGCACCATGGAAGGGGCCGTTTGTGCGCGGGATCGAACAGGGAGTGCTCCCTTTGGATTTCTACCTGCGTACAGGCGGCATGGCGAATATCCAGACCAAGCGCGGGTGCCCGTTTCACTGCGTTTACTGCACCTATCCATCCATAGAAGGACACAGGGTCAGGTTGTTTCCGCCTAAGGACGTGGCCAGGGCTGCGCGCATCCTGCAGGACAAAGGCGCGAAATTCCTGTTCATCGCGGATGCCGTGTTCAACACCCATCCGGAGCACAATATCAGGATTGCCCATGCCATGCGCCGTGCCGGTGTGACGCTGCCATGGGGTGCATTTTTCACGCCCGTGCCTGCCAGGGACGGCTATTTCCAGGAACTCGCCGCATGCGGCCTGACCCACGTGGAATTCGGTACCGAGTCCCTGTCCGACAAGACACTCCGGGCATACGGCAAGCGTTTTAACACGAAACAGGTGTTCGAGGCGCACACCCAGGCGCTGGGCGCGGGTCTGAACGTGGCCCATTACTTTATGCTCGGGGGACCGGGTGAAACATTGGACACATTGCATGAAACACTGAGAAACGTGGAAAAACTCGAACGTACGGTGATTTTTTTCTTTTGCGGTGTCAGGGTGTATCCAGGGACCGGGCTTTACACCCGGGCCGTGAAGGAAGGCCTGGTGGACCCGACAAGTTCCCTGTTGCAGCCCGTGTTTTACAGGTCACCTGGCATGGAAACAGTAGATATCGAGGCGGAAGTGATACGTGCCGCGAAAGGCAGGACCAACTGGATTGTGGGGGGTGGTGAAAAACGCATTGCCCGGGTGATGGCCATGATGTACAGAAAGGGACGCACAGGCCCTTTGTGGGAGGATTTGACCCGATGAAAAGGCCATCGCCAGCCTTGTGGCTGGGTGCAGCATCACTTGCTGTGGCAGCCGTCATGTGGGCCTTTGGGTGGGGCTGGACATGGGTTCCCCTGTTGTTTTTCATTGCCCTGTGCATTGTTGCGCCATTCAAACCGCAATGGGGCCTGTTTTTTCCGGCAATCAGCCACGGTCCGCGTGCCGGACACAACGTGGTGCTGACCTTTGACGATGGTCCGGACCCTGAAACCACACCGGCACTGCTGGACCTGCTGGACACAGAGGGCGTAAAGGCCTGTTTTTTCGTGATCGGTGAAAAGGCGCGGCAAAATCCCGACCTGGTACAGCGGATCCTGGAGAGGGGACACGAGATAGGGAACCATTCAGGCACACACGACCCCTTGCTGATGCTGCGTACTGGTAAGCGGCTGGCCCGGGAAATAGACGCCTGCCAGGAGGTGCTGGGGGACTTGGGTGTGAAGCCCCTTTGTTTCAGGCCACCCGCAGGCATAGTCAATCCGAAACTGGGGCCATTACTGGCCCAAAGGGGTATGACATGCGTGTTGTTCAGCCTGAGGCCTGCTGATTTCGGAAACCGGCGCATCCGCGGGCTTGCCAAGAGGGTTTTGTCCAGGGTCAGGCCGGGGGACATCATGCTGCTGCATGACCGCAGGCCCGCCATGCCATACACAAAGGATGAATGGCTGGATGAAACCAGGCGGATAATCCGGGGTTTACGGGAACGTGGGCTCGTACCCGTAACCCTGTCGGCCATGTTCGGAATACAGGTGATGGAGACGGTCCGGAGGCAGGAGTAGCG
>WGCQ01000247.1 GCA_015493765.1 Deltaproteobacteria bacterium | reverse complement strand
CTTCCAGCCGGCATTCTTAAATGACTTTGAAATCAACATGTTACAAAACACTCGAAATCTCAGATTTGCTTCGAAACCAATCAAATCAACACCCTCGAGGCCGCCTGCGCTCCACGACTTCCGTCACCACCGGGAATACACTGCCACGGCCTCGGTCTCGGCCAACGGTCTCGGCCACGGCCAACGGCCTCGGCCACTGGAATTTGACAAACCCACCCAAATTGAAGCAAGATCAGAAACCGGAGGCCAGGATTGACAAAGAGAACAGAAACATCCATATCCAGATTCGTTTCGATGTTTTTTGCTGCCGCAATAATAATCGCAGGTGCCGCGGTGCTGACAGCACATACGACCCAGGACCCGGTATTGAAAAAAATGGTCCAAAAGTCAAAAGCCAGGTATATGGATACATCGCTCACCCAACCACAGCGGACCTACGTACTAAAAGATGACCAGGGCAAAAGCCACAGCCTCAACGAGTTTGATAACGGCCTGGTTTTATTGAATTTCTGGGGCACGTTTTGTCAACCCTGCATCGATGAGTTTCCCTCTCTTGTTAATCTTGCCGCTCGTTTCACTGGCAAGGGACTCAAGATTGTAGCGGTTTCCTATGACCAATCCTGGAAACAGGTGGCAAAATTTCTGAGCAGTCATGTCAATGGCAGTCTGCCTGACAATTTTGTCATACTCATGGACCCGGCGCATACGCAACATGACCTGAAAACGTCCTTCGGCACAGAAAAGATACCGGAAACCTTTGTACTGGTAAACGGCGTGATTCGAGCACGATTTTTGGGTGCAGTGGACTGGGGGAATCAGGACGTGACCACCCTGCTTGATTACCTGGTAAAACGGTACGGCGGAGTATGAAACATCTGCGGGCCATAATCGTAGCAATATTGCTGGTAGCGGCCGTGGTGGTCTTGCTGTTGTGGCCCGGTAAGAAAAAGAAGCCCATTCGAACATTTTACTACCTGCCCGACGAATCCTATGCCAGGGAGGTTACCCAGGAAATACAGGCCATTGCAGGACATGCGCCATACATCACGGAATATGGGCTGTTGCGGGATTATCAACGATTGTGCATGTCGGAATTTGCATCCCCGGATGCACCCCAGGACCCAGGGCTTCGTGAACAGGTCATGGAGTCCGCGTCCATGTTTGCCGCATTGAACGGAATTTACGCATTTATGGCCGCAGGCTACAGGGAATGCGAAATTTTTATCTCCGCCCTGCAAAAATGCATGGCCGAGGCATCAAAGTCTGGAATGCCAGTGGTCAGGTATGTATATAGCCACGTAGGGGCACAATGGGTCAGAGACCTTGCAAAGAGTTCCGGCGATTTTTTGAATTTTGCAGTACTGAAAGGCCTGGTAACGCAGGATATGACACAGGGAGACCTTTTTGTGGCACGCATGATATTTCTGTATCGCTGGATCGGACTGTTGGGTCTTACGCCCGGGGCTGCATCCAGTTACCTGCCTGAACAAAGCCTCAGAACCGTGTGGGGATGGCTGGTGGAAAGGTCCAGGGATGTGCCCTACATAAAACGTGCCGCGACCCTAAGACTGTTGGAGACATACGTACCGGACTACCCCTCAGCCGAAATGCGTTTACTGCTTTTGTTAAAACGGGGCCAAATCCAACAGGCCTACCAAGTATGGCTATACCAAAAACGCTTGTAGTTTTTGTAAACCACCATACCTGCACGCCTTTTCGTGACCGTGGCCGTTGACCGAGGCCGAGACCGAGGCCGTTGGCTGTGGGGAGCGCAGGCCTCCTCGATGGTGTTACAAAGTTGGCTTAAGTGGAGCGCGGACGTCCTCGTCCGCTTGGTCCGCCGGCGTCTATCCGGCAATAATATCCTGGTTTTTAAATATGTTACATTGATCTGTCCATAAGGGCGGGCCACGGACTCGCCCCTACGATCCAATGCCAGACCCATCAAATCAACACCCTTGTCCCGCCCGTATTTTCCGTGACCGTTAACCGTGGCCGAGACCGTGTGGAGCGCAGGCGACCTCGCCTGCTTGTTTCGCGGGCGTCTCGCCCGCCTTTTCGTGGCCGTGACCGTGGCTGTGGCCGCTAGCGTGGGCCGGGATACAACAGTCCGGTTTTCCGGACTTCTCCGGACTGTTGTGTCCGGATTTCCGGACTATTCGTTTCCATGATCAAGTACTCATTGTGGCGTAATCTATTGATGTTACAGCATTATTGTGTTTTGCATGCGTTCTGGCACATTCATTGCAATTAGGCGTTTTGTCCCTTTAGGGACGTTTGACAGGGCGACCGCGGTGGTCAAACAGCGCGCGCGGGGTTTAACCCCACAGACCTTTGGTGGTGGAACAGGTCTGTCCCCGGACCTGGATTTGGCTCGGCGTGCCGGCGGGGGAGGGCCCATGCGTTAGCCCGCCCTGCGTCCTGGCACCCGCCCGTGGCCGGGGCCGTGGGGCGTGGTAGTGGATTGCCTAAAGGTCAATTCTGAGGGCCGTACCTACCTGCATTTTGCCAGGATAGACAATTTTGATCTTGCCTAACCATGTTTGATCTTGCCTAACCATGATGGTCTCGTAACAAATCAAAATTGACAAGGCCATATCTATAAAATCAACGGGTTATAGAGGCAGAAATCGGACTTTTTACGGGTCCATCAACCCAAATTACCTGTCAAATTTGAGGATAAAGGTCGCTGAAAGTGGTTCATATACGCGGAGTCAAAACTGTTTGGACGCAGGCGTACTTATCATCGGTACGTCGAGCATAGACAGGTGAATACGACGAAGCAGATGGGCCGCTGTCAGTGCCTGACTGCCGAATTTAGTCAGGTAAATTTGGGTCCCATATCCACTATGGCCTGCGCATCCATAATGTGTTAAACTAAACCTATGAAATCCGGTTTTGTCGGTATAATTGGCAGGCCGAACGTGGGAAAATCGACATTCCTGAATGCGGCCTTGAGCAGTAAAGTCAGCATCGTCACATCCAAACCCCAGACCACGCGGGACAATATACGAGGCATCTACACCACGGATGACCTGCATATCGTTTTTGTGGATACGCCAGGCATCCAGAAACCCAAAAGCGCCCTGGACCGCAGGATGGCTAAACAAACCATACAGGCATTGAACGATTGCGACTGCCTGCTGATGGTGACTGAGGCAAACCGCGGACAAGGTGTATCCGAAAGGGATATACCCGTAATCGAACAGATAAAAAATGCGGATACACCAGTGATCCTGGCCATCAATAAAATTGATACGGTTTCCAAGGGCCTGTTACTGCCTCAGATAGAAGCCTATGCCGACTTGAATTTTTTCAGTGAACTTATACCCATCTCAGCCCTGCGTAACGAGGGCGTCCAGGAGGTGATAGAGACCCTGGGCCGGTATCTGCAGGAAGGCCCGATGTACTATCCAAAGGACATGATTACGGACAGCCCCGATCACTTTATAATAGCAGAGGTGATCCGGGAAAAGGCCATTATGCACACACACGATGAAGTGCCGTACAGCCTTGGTGTGAAGGTGGAGGAAATACGTAAGAAAGGCAAAGGTGTGGTGGTAATTCGTGCCCTTGTGGTGGTGGAAAGGGACAGCCAGAAGGCGATTGTAATCGGCAGACACGGTAGCATGCTAAAAAAAATAGGCATGGATGCGCGCAGGGAACTGGAGTGGCTGATGGGCAAACGAATATTTTTGGAATTGTTCGTTAAGGTTGTGCCAAATTGGACGAAAACTGATAAAGGGCTATCCAGAGTCCTGGATTGATATTTTGGACACTCGTTACGACCGTACTGTTAACTTTAACTTGAAGTCGTTAAAGCGAAGGTGCGAAATTTACGTGCAAAATCAAAAAATTACCTTAAAAAGGCTTGAGGCTTTATCCTGACGCTCATAACCCGAACTTACAGTAAACCCTCTTGTTTTGCCCACTGAACCTGGCGTTCAAGTCCTTGTTGCAGCAAAACACGGGGTTGGTAATGTAAAACCTCCCGCAATACCCTTGTACCTCCTATCCAGTAGTCCTGTAACGCCTCGTGTGCCTTGTCCATACCCATGATGGCCGGCCTTCCTGTAAGTTTGGCCTTGAGGTCGGACAGGGCACAGTATGTCAGAAACACGGACTTTGGTATGCGTAGGGGCCTTATTTTCATACCCAGGACATCCGAAAATATCCTTGCTGTCTGTTGTACCGTGTACGTTTGGCCGTCCTCCACATGACAGGTGACAGGCATGGGCAGCGTAGCCGTGAGTGCCTGTACCAGTGCCCGTGCAACATCCTTGACATAAACATATGTCAATACCTGGTGTGTATTAGGTGCAGGCAAAAAGCCGGTCTTACTGGCCAGTTGGATAAGTTTCAAAAATTCATAATCCCTTTCGCCATAAATGATCGTGGGCCTCAAAATCACTAATGGCAGTCGTTCGGCAAGTTCCTTTAACAATTTTTCGGCATGTAACTTGCTGCGTCCGTAGGCTGTTACCGGATTCTCAGCAAGGTCACTCGGCCTCGGCATTGCACCGGGTGAAGGCCCTGCTGCTGCAATGGATGATACAAAGACGAAACGTTGGATATCCGGATTCTGTTGCAAGGTTGTCTCGGCCAAAACTCTGGTGGCCCTGGCGTTGATCCGGTCAAAATCATCTGCCCTTGTGGCGGCAACAATTCCAGCCACGTGCATCACTGCATCCACCTGGCCCAATACAGTGCTGTACGTTGCTGGGGATGCGATATCACCTTCCACGAAATTTACACCAAGGTCGTCCAGGATCTCCCGCCTGCTGGTTGGTCTCACCAGGGCAAAGACCTCGTGGCCCGACTCACGCAAGGCTTGCGCACAATGTGAACCCAGGAATCCGCTACCGCCAGTCAAGAATACCTTCATGGTCACCCCTTCTTGTCCCAATAGTCTATCCATTTATATGCGATTGTAAAGGTCCCGAGCAAATCCCAAATTACCTGACTAAATTTGGTTATTCTGGTATCTCTAATTCTTTGATTTTATTGGACCAATTTTGATTTATAACGAGTCCCAGAATTACCTGTCAAATTTGAGTACAAAGCACGCCGAAAGTGGTTCAAAAGCAAGGAGTCAAGCCTGTTTTGGCGGAGGCATAGCAAACCATGTTGAGCACCAAACAGGTGAAGACGACGCAGCAGATGGGCCGCTTGCTGCAACTTGTCTAAGGCCGCAGGCCGTGACAACGAGCCGTCAGGCGAAGTTTCACTGCCGAATTTAGAACAGATATTTTGGGGGAGTCCACCAAGCATTGACAAAGGCGGTCCGCTTAAACTATAAAATCGGATATGTGTCTTTTTGTCTTAATGCCCTGGCCGGGTCCTGAAAATGGCTGTCACAATTGAAAATGATGCGAAAAGGACTGGTACTCAGCGCCATACTCGCCGCATGTGCCGGCCTGATAACGATCAACGGTAGTTTTGTTTACGATGACCACGTAGCGATTGTACAAAATCCCTGCGTAACTTCAAACATGCCAGTGCTGAACATATTTTCCAGGGACATGTGGTGTACCCCGATAAATCAGGGAGTTAAGGTTTACAGGCCTGGCGCCGTGCTCATATGGAGGACCTTGTGGTCTGCTTTTCCCGGACAACCCTTGCCTTTCAGGCTGGTGACCCTGATATTCCATGTATTTGCAACGGTCCTTGTGGGCCTGATGGTCTGGATTTTTACTCAAAATCACTGGACAGCAACAGCGGCCGCTATTTTGTTCGCTGTACACGCCATACATGCAGAGGCGCTGGGTGGTATAACATGGCAGGCGGACGTGATATCCGCTGCCACGGGCATGGCTGCCCTTCTAATATCATTAAGGCAGCCGAACGTACGAACCGGAATCCTGGTAACGGTATTGGTCGTAGTGGCAAGCCTGGTAAAAGAATCCGGATTCATATTTGGCGTGGCGATACTGACCGTGCCTGTTGTAAACAGGGATAAAAAACGCCTGTTGAATACAGGCTTGCCTGTAACTGTCGCAACCGTGGCATTCGTTGCATTTCAACTAACACTCGGACGCGTAAATTCCCACGGATTCACCAATAATCTTGCCCTGGCAACACACGGGTGGCAGCACTTCCTGCTGTCCATGTACACGGTAGGTAAAGCAGCCGCCCTGTGTTTCGTACCTGCAGGCCTGGCACCCAACCATGGCTATGGAGCGATCGACCTGGCCCCTGCCACACTGTTGCCTGCCGCAATTCCTGGTATGCTGCTGATAGTCACCGGTATCGTGCTGACAATGATAGCCCTGAAAACACGGAACGGATTAATGGCAATATTGCTGGTTCTGTTTTTTGGCCCCATACTACTGGTCTCGAACCTGTTCATAAACGTCCTCACGGACCTGACTGAACACCTTTTGTACATTCCGTCCATCGCGGCCAGCATAATCCTTGCCATGGCCATCACAAGGATTACACGGAGCGGTTTGCTCAGATACACCGTTACGGGATTAATAGCGATAGCACTAATGGCCCAGCAAATCAATGCGCAATCCGCATGGGCAAGCGACACATCACTGTGGCAGCGGGCTGTCAAGGTGGAACCCAAGGCATACCGTTCCCAGGTCAATTACTCTGAAATCCTGCTGGGCGAAGGCAGCATTGACGAAGGGGCGTGGCACAGGATGCTGGCTGAGTATATCCTGTTCAGTTTTCCTGCCAGGGTGGATTGGTCACCTGTAGAACATCTGGCCCGCATGAACCCCCAGATGCGCGTGCTTTTAGGCCCTGCAGTGCTTGAACCCAGGCACTCATGTACCTTCCTCAAGCGATTTCTAATGGTCATGCACCACAGGCTGCCCACGTTCGTCCGCATCACCCTGCCCTATTTCAAAAAGAGATATGGACACTGCAATTTAAATGGATTTTAACCCCAGGATTACGCCAGTGGTACGCATTGGCCGGGCAATTACCTGAATACCCAGCCCTTGAAACAGAACTGGCGGTCCTGGTAATTCCTGGTCCAGATCACAAAACGCAGGCGGTGCTGTTTGACCTTGGTATTCAGTTTAATCAGCAGGCGGTTCCACTTGTGGTTTTTCTTGCGCAGCACCGTGGAAATCGCCAGTTTACGGTCCGTATAGACCTGGAAATGCACGGCTTGTCCGTGGTCGGATTCAACGGCCCTCTGGCTCCATCCGTAATCCACCTCCAACTGCCTGCCAGCAGGCACATTCGGGTACAGGACTTCGATCTTGTTGCCGTGGTTCAGCGGATGCGCCCAGATCACGCGCCTGGGGCCGTCCACCACGTCCCTCACCAGTTCGCCCACGAACTGCCACGGGTGCACGGAGCCGCAGTACCAGTGGTGGTCCTTAAACAACGTGCATTGCTGTGTCCGGTGAGGGTAAATCCTGGTCACACGGGCGCTGTGCAGGCCCTTTATCAGGTCGAACACCACGTGCCCTGCCCTTTCGGGCTGCAACAGGTAAACCTCGATACGCCGCTGTTTTTTCACCATCAAGGGCTTGAAGCCCGGAGGCACGTGAAACGGCAGACCGCTCATGGTGGCAACGATCCACACGCGATGATAGGTGGACAATTCGTTCCAATCGAGTTCTTGCAACACGTCTATGTCCATGCCCGTAAAATAGCGCTCGCCCTCGTCCGCCCAGTAGGGCCGAAAATGCACAATGTCACCCTTTTTATAGCCCTGCCTGACCGTATCAGCGGCTGCCTTCCATTCGTTCAGGCTGGGTACGCGCATCACCCGGTGTATCTCGAGGCCGGCATCGATCAGCCCGACCAGTGGAACCAGCACCAGGACAACCAGGATTATGCGTTTCATGGCCTTCATTTCCGAATTACCCGCTTTGTCTTCATTACCCGCTTTGTCCTCTTTGTCGCGCCCTTACGCTGGTACAGGTGCAGCAGAGCAACACCATCCACGTACACGCCTGTTGCAGGTGGAGGGTCCCCGAAACTGTGCCTGGCCTTGGCCTCCAGGTCCAGGAATTCCTTGTGTATGTGGAACAGGAAAAAATCCGCCGTGTCATAGTCCCACTGTGCCCGGATGTCAGGTCGCAGCAAATGGTCCCTGTAATACATCTGGACCGCGTTCCACGTGGTATCGTGAAAATCCACCACAGCCCCCGCTTTTGCGTATTTGTCCAGGTACGGGAGTACGCCGTACGACGAATTTCCCCAGAACTCACGTTCCATTTTGAGGTCGCCCATGGCCCAGTAACCACCCACGAAGTTATTGTAATACGCACTGTTGTCCGCGTGGTGGCGCAGCGTATCAACGAAAGGTGATGTAAACAACATCAACCCCGCCAGGATCAGCAGCATCCTGCGGCCCGGGAACACGGACTCGATTGCACCAAGCACGCGTTCAAAGCCGATACCCGCGAACAAGGCCAGAAACGGCAACCCGGGGAACCAGTGCTTGGTACCGCCAAAGATCGGGACCTTGGGCATGGCTATGATCGCGAATGGAATCAACATGTTCCAGAACAGGAAGGCATATACGCCTGGCTCGTATGGCCTGGGGGCACGAAAGGAATCGATCAGGGGCTGCATGCGCCTGGACAGGCCGAACCACCACCTGGCCATGGCATCCCTGGTTGCGGCCAAGGCACCCACCACGAACAGGACAATGGAGGGTGCGGGGATCGTCATGGCGCTCATGACAAAAGGAAAGGCCACTGGAAACGGCGGTTTCACGTAAAGGGTGCCGAAATAGTAGGCCCAGTAGTATTCGTGGTGCATGTGGCGGTTGAAATACCACTTCAGTTGCTTCATCGGGTCAAACCACAGTTTCGGCCACAACGCAAAGTACACCACCGGTGCCAGCAGCAGCATAAAGAAAAATGCCATGGGTATCCTGGGAATGGACAGCCAGGTGCCCTTTTTGTCACCCGCACGAATATGAAATTCCGACGCCTTTTCCGTGAGCCAGTACAATACCAGGGTCGCTGGTATGAAGTAGGCATTCAACTTGGTTGACAAAGCCAGGCCCCAGACAATACCCGTTAGCACGGCCCATTTCCATCCGTCCCGCTCGGATTTGAAAAAGGCATAGGCCGTGGCAAACCACATCACGGTCACCGGCGCATCAAAACACGCCAGGTGCGCATGCCAAAAGAATCGCGGCATGAGCATCATCACCAGGGCTGCACCCAGACCTGCCCGCCGGGACAGGTACGTTGCACCGAACAGGAACACCATGAATATCAGGAATGCATTCAGGACCAAAACCGGTAATCGCATGGCTGTTGACTCCCTGAACCAGCCCAGTATGGGCTTGGGCAAGGGGCCATTGTACCAGCCTGGCCTCGGATGCTTGGAAATTTTGCCAAACAAGCGCCAGGACAGGCCAAACATGATCTTTGGCAAGGCCACGTGTTCCGGGTTGAAGGCAAAGTGTTTATTTACGGATTTTTTGGTAAATGCCTTTGCCGGATTGTGCACCAGTTCATCGAACCAGTGGGAGTACTGTTCGCCGGCGAGGAAGTAAAAACTTTCATCCCTGGGAAATCCCATGTCCAGGGTGGAGGCGAGCAATATGAAATAGATTGTTGCCAGGCCAATGGCGATTAGCAGGTTTTGTCGCTTCACAGACACGGCGCAATATTAACAAAAAGGCAGGCGATGTCAAAGGCATCGTCCCAAATTTGACAGGTAATTTGGGATTGCGGCCCAAAACGCATAAAATCACCACCACACTGTGACATCTTAGGGATGGGCCACCATGTGAGTGCAGAAGTTTCGATGAGTATCCCCTTTCGGACGCCTAATCCCCTTGCGAGGCCTTTTTTAATGGTTCCGAGTAACCGCAATCCTTGCGCAGGCATATCAATTGAGGACGTTTTCCACGCTTAATAAACAAGGTTGGCGCACCACAGGATGGACACACCTGGGCCACGGGCTCATAGAAACTGCTGAACTTGCAATTGGGGTACTGGTCGCAGGTGTAATATTTTTTGCGCTTAGCGGACAGGCGCTCAATCAGGTGGCCGGAGCACCCCTCCTCCGGACAACGGAAGGGCAGGACAAACGGGGCATGGTAATCGCATTCAGGGTAACCGGTGCATGCAATAAAACGTCCAAATCTGCCACTTTTTACAACCAAAGGTTTACCGCACTTGGGACAGGTCCCGACGTCTTCTTTTTCCTCAACCACGATGTGGCCATGCTCGTCGCGTGTAAAATTACACGTATTTTTGCACTCCGGATAGCCGGTACACGCCAAGAAGGCCCCTCCCCTGCCCCATTTTATGGCCATGGGCTTGCCACACAATTCACATTTTATGGGCGTTTTGGAGACCTTTACCTTTAATTCCTGGGCCTTCTGAACCGCATCGTTCAGTATTGATTCGAAACTGCCCCAGAACGATTTCAATAATCGTATTCGTGTCAGTTTACCCTCTTCAACCCGGTCAAGGTCCTCCTCCATCCTGGCCGTGAAATCGTAGTCCAGTATATGCGGAAACAGTTCTATCAGCAGGTCATTCACCAGGCGGCCAAGTTCGGTGGGCCTGAACTTCCCTTCCTTTTTCTCACAGTATCCGCGGTCACGAATGGTGGTGACGATCGTGGCATAGGTTGAAGGTCGTCCGATGCCGCGCTCTTCCAGTTCCTTGATCAGCGTGGCATCCGTGTACCGGGCCGGTGGCTGGGTAAATTTTTGCTGCGGATCAACCTTGACTATTGCCAGGTCCTGCCCCTTCTTCAAAACAGGAACAGAGTTAGGTTCATCGGACAACGGGGTTTTGTAAACCTTCAAAAATCCATCCTTTTTCAAGATATTGCCGCTGGCCTTCAACCCGTAATCACCCGCCTCGAAACTTATGCTGGTGTTCTGGAATACGGCACACGCCATCTGTGATGCCAGGAATCGGTTATAAATCAACGAATAGACCTTGAATTCTTCGGGCTTCAACGAATTTTTGATCTCATCGGGACGCAATTGTATGTCAGTTGGCCGAATCGCCTCGTGTGCATCCTGGGCATTACGTTTGTTTTTGAATTTCCTGGGCCTTGCAGGCAGGTATTCCTTGCCAAAACGGGTTTCTATATCCGCCCTCGCCTGTTTGATGGAATCGTCAGATACCCTGACCGAGTCGGTTCGCATGTACGTAATCAGGCCTATTGCACCCTTGCCCTTGATATCCACGCCTTCGTACAGGTGCTGGGCAACACGCATGGTCATGGCCGCTGGAAAACGATAGACACGCCACGCCTCCTGCTGCAGGGAGCTGGTAATAAAGGGCGGAGGCGGTACTCGTTTGCGGTCCTTTACCTGTACATCCGCGACCCGCGCTGACAAGCGCTTCAGGTCATCCACCACCCGCCGTGCAGTGTCCTCGTTTGGGATTTCCTGCTTCTTTCCTTTGATTTTGACCAGTTTGGCCTCTACTGTTTTCTGGTCCTGGGTTTGCAACACGGCGGTTATCACCCAGTATTCCTTGGGGTTGAATGCCTCTATAGCCCGTTCGCGTTCCACGACCAGGCGTACGGCCACGGACTGGACACGACCCGCGGACAATCCCCTGGCCACGGAACGCCACAGGATCGGAGAAATCTTGTAGCCCACCAGGCGATCCAGGATACGCCGCGCCAACTGGGACTGGTACATGTTTTCTGACAGTTCGCCCGGATGAGCCAGCGCATTTTGGACTGCCTTCTTTGTGATCTCGTGAAACATCACCCGGTGGATATTGGGGTTTGCCCCTTTCAATTCCTGTGCGATGTGCCAGGATATGGCCTCCCCCTCGCGGTCAGGGTCTGACGCCAGGAATACCGCATCCACCGACTTTGCCTTGGATTTCATCTCCTTCAGCACCTTGCCCTTGCCGCGAATGACCGTAAATGTGGGCTCGAAATCCGCCTCCACATCCACCCCGAGTTTGGATTTGGGCAGGTCTTTCACGTGGCCCACTGATGCCATCACCTCGTAGTCGTTATTCAAAAAACGTTTGATGGTCTTTGCCTTTGTCGGCGATTCAACGATAATCAATCCCTTTGAACCCACGCGGCCTCCGAGTTATCATTCCACTCATCATCCTTGACACAGTCTAAAGCAACTGGACTCAACAGAGAATAGAAGAAGATACAAAAAAGTCAACCGAAAAAAAAACTAATTACCCGTCAAGTTTGAGGACAAAGGAGGCTGAAATGGGCTTAGTAAGCGCAGGCGTACTTAGCGGTACGCTGAGCAACAAATTATTGGTACAACGACGAAGAAGATGGGCCGCTTGCGGCAACTTGTCTAAGGTCGCAGGCCGTTACAACGAGCCATCAGACGAAATTTCACTCCGGAATTTAGTCAGGTAATTTGGGCTAATTCCGTAAGACCTATTTCTTCACTGATTTTGCCTGGCCCCTTCTGCTCGTTTTGGGATTTTTGCGTACGGATCCCTTATGATGGGTCTTTTTTCGCTTGATTCCCGTGGGGAGCAACCACAGGCCGAACGTAAAAAACAGGGCCAGGTACGGCAACGCAAAACCACCTTGCTGGTAGAACGTGGGGATGCGCAGGCGCCTGATCGTGGCGGTAAAGGCCTCGGCATTTACCCATGATGTCCGCCGCAGGATCCTGCCGAATGGGTCCACCACGGCACTGATCCCGGTGTTCGTGACCCGGATCAAATATTTGCGGTTTTCCACGGACCTGAACACGGCCAGGTAAAAGTGCTGGTAACGTTCCGCTGTCTTGCCGAACCAGTCATCATCCGTCATGTTGACAAAGAAGTCCACGCCTTTCAGCGCGAGTTTGCGCGGGATCGACGGGATGATCGCCTCGTAACAGATCAACGGACCGAACCTGACCTTGCCCAGCCTGAGTACCTTGAGTGTACGCCCGGGTGAAAGGTCCCCCGCCGATGCGAAATAGCGCCTCAAAAACGGAAATTCGTGTTCAAAGGGCAGGTACTCGCCGAATACCAGCAGGTGGACCTTTTTGTACAGTCCCAGCACCCGGCCGTCACCACCCGTCAATATGGCTGTATTATAGACCTTGCGCTGCCCTGCCCTGTCGTTGTAGGTCAATGTACCGAACAATACGGGTGTCTTGAAGCCCCGGATCGGCGAACACCAGTCCTCCATGGGCGCCTTGTCCTGGCGGGCCGCTGTCCCCGCGTCCCTCCACGTCTTCATAGGTGGCAAGGGCGATGCGGACCGGTAGATGAATTTTACGCTGTCAGCAAACGGGTATTCCACCTTGTAGGGGACAGTGGTAACGGAAAACAGGTCGTTTTTCAAGGGGTTGGCCAGTTTTTTTACCCTGTTTTGCGTGACGCGCAGTAACGTGCCGTGAGAGCCTGCGATGAATACCACGCCGTCCCCCTGCCCGCTGATTGCATACAGGTCGGCATGTGTATGCGTGGGCAGGCGCGTGCACCCGCCGGAATGTACGCATCGCATCAGCCAGCCGTCTCCTGCAACCGCATACAGGCTGCGACCGCCGAATACCCCCCTGATTGCCTTGTCCGTGTGCGTTTGGAAACGATGGACCTTAGCGGATTTCCACGCGAGCAACGTACCATTGGCAGCCCCTATAACCAGACCCCAACGCCTGGACCAGTGCAGGCTGTAAATCGCCTGTTTGATGCCTGATTTCCTGGTATTTACCCCCTTGGCCCCCACGTACATCAATGCACCGTTGTCCCCGCCAACGTAAAAACCACGCCCCGCCGGGGTAATGGCACGTAATGCGCCCGGATAGGGTGATGTCAATTGCTGCCACTTGCCATCCTCGAATTTCACCAGGATCCCGCCCTGGCCCGCGGCCAGGACCTCACTGCAATGGCTGTCCACCCCGACCGCAAGCAGGTCCCGGTCGTTGCCAATGAACCTGGTCTTTTGCCCGTCAGGCGTACGCACCACCATGTATCCCTTGGTCCCGGCCACTGCATAGCAATCATCTCCCGCGGCGGCGATACTGTTGATGGTGCGTCCGTTGTCACCGAGTTCTGCGAACCTGGATACCGTGCCATCGTGCGCCACTGCCACCACTGCGCCCAGCCTGCCCCCGGCCAGGGCAAACCGGTCGCTGTCCTTGGACAGCACCTTCCACCATGGGTAATACCCGCTTTCGGGCCAAACGATCAGGTCAGGGTGGTCCTGCTGCTCCAGTTTGTGGCTGAGAAATTGCAACCTCAACAGGCTGCGGTGCGAAATGAATTCCTGCTTGTCCAGGGAAACGGGCAGCCCATCCGGTCCCTCCACCTCTTTTTCCCACACCCCCACATCGGGCTCCACCAGGCCGACCTTGAATTTCGGCGCCTTTGCCACGATTGCCTGCACCTGTCGCTGCCTGACGATGCCGTAACCCACGCACAACAGGGGCAGCAACACGCCGTACAGGACCTGGATTACCGGGAATCGACGCCCTGTGGCCCGATTTTCCAGGATCGCAGCCATTGCAGCGGTAAATGTCATCATCACGAACGTACCACCGCTCACGCCGAACAGGTCAAAGGACTGGATGAACGGGTGGAAATACAGTTGTCCGTTGGACATGTACCAGGGAAATATGAAGGGCATCAGGAACTCGAAGCCCGTGAAAACCATTGGGAAAACCACCACCAGGGGCAGTTTTGGGGCCTTGCTGCGGATCTTGACCGTCACGGCTGCGGACAGGGCAAATGTCAATGCCTGGTACAAATTCAGCAGCACCATCAGTGCAATTGCCACTGGTGCATGGAGGTGACCGAACGACTCCAGCAGGCCCGGAATCCACCGGAATGCGCCGGCATTGGCCACGTAACCCGTTACCAGGCCGTAAAAAAACGCACCCCAAAACGAACGTCCACGAATCGCGATCAACAACGGGACCAGGGCAATCCATCCAATCGGCCAGATGTCCATGTCAGGGATGCTCAGCACCACCAGGCCACCGGACAGCAATGCCAGTATTAGCGCCAAAAACCAGTTGACTGGACCGGATTTGCGGTCCTTTTTCGTATTTCCCTTACTCATCCGCCAGTCCAAATGTCGTGATCAATACACCCCGGTCCACGTCCTCGAATACAATCCGCTTTTCCCTGGCCGTTTCACCGGACACGATAACCACCTGGTTTTTACGCAGGCCCAGTCGCTTTGCCAGAAATCGCACCAGTTCCTTGTTCGCCTTGCCCTTTTCGGGTTGTGCGGCCACGTCGATCACCAGTTTGCCGTCTTTGATCCCTACCACAGCAGTGCGCCTGGCCCCGGGCCTGACCCGGATGACCAGCCCGGGCCGGCCCTTGCTGATGAACAGTGGCTCAGGCATGGTCCTCCCTCAGGTGGACCACGTAGGGGACGTTCTGCTGTTGCGCCCTGAAAAACACGGCTTCAAACTCATGGCCCTTTACGGTAATCCGCCTTCTTCCCGTTGCGAGGTTCAAGACGGCCGGACACCCTTCACACGCATGTGGTGTGCCCATCAGCAACACATGGCACTTTTCGCCCGGCACGTCCCTAATATCCATGCCCAGTAATCTTGCAGTGGCACGATTGGCCCGCAGGATCGTCATGTTCTTGTGATCCAGTATGAATAGCGGCTCGTCGATCGCATCAAACGTCATCTCCCACTGCCGTTTTGCCTGTTCCAACTGGCTGGTGCGCAGACTGACCATCTCTTCCAGCCTGGCATTTGCCTGCTGCAACCTGTCCACCAGTTCCCGGTTTTCTCGCAGCAGCCTCTTTTCCGTCAGCACCCCCTGCACCACGTCCAGCAGCCAGTCGTCGTCCCAGGGCTTGGTCAAAAAACGGTCGGCCACGCCCTGGCTGAGCACATCCGCAGCGGCCTCCACGTCCGCGGTGCCTGTCAACACCACAACGCCTGTGAACGGCGAATCCTGTTTGAGCCGTTTCAGTAGCGGCGCCACAGGACCGTCCGGAAACATGTATTCCACCACCATCAGGTCGGATTGTCCCCGGATTGCATGCTCTAACCGGGCAATGGATTCGGCCTGTACCACCTCGAAACCCGCGCCGGCAAACAAACGCCTCAGGGCACCCCGGCACCCCCGGTCGTCGTCACCTACCAGGATTACAGGCTTGTGTTCAGTCCTCATCGACATCGTCAATGACGATCCTGCCCTTTTCGTCCTTGCGTACGGTCGTGATGCCTGGGAATTGTTTTTCCATGTCCTCTAACAGGTGGGCCTGCCGTTCCACTTCCGCCTTGAGTTTCAGGTTTTGCCGTTCCAGCATAACGACCCGTGCAGCCAGGCGCAATTCCTGCAACAGAACCGCATCATCCCATGGCTTGGTCATAAATTTATACACCTGGCCCTGGTTGATTGCCTCGATTGCCATGTTTAACTGGGCGTGACCCGTGAGTATGATACGCATGGTTGCAGGCTTGATCTGGCGGACCTTGCTGAGGAATTCTATACCGTCCATTCCAGGCATCAAGTGGTCCGAAACAACAATGTCCACATCCTCGTTTCGTACGATGTCCAGGGCCTCGTGGGGGTCATTGGCGGTCAATACACGGTAGTTTTCACCACGTACAACCCTCTTCAGGGCATTCAATATGTGCTGTTCATCATCCACGAATAACACCGTTATGTTCCGGTCCATGTCTGCCTCCACGCTTTTGCCGAGGTCATTATATCCCAAAAACGAAATATTTTTGCAATTTTTTTGGATGTGCTCAAAATCCGTGTCAGAATTGATTTTGGAGGTAGTTATGAAAGCAAAAGAATACTTTGGAACAGATACCCAGGTGGATGCAGAAGTTCTGGACGTTGGGCTTGACAGCGCAGTGATTGCGGTGGGAGACAATGGTGTTCCCGCAAAGAAATTCGCATGGCTGGAGTTCTTGCTGGGCCAGAACCGTTCGATCAAGGTGCTGGGCCAGGTAGAAACCGTGGAGCCCAGGGACACGAACGTAATTGTCAGGTTTGCATTCAAGCACGTCTTTCCAAGTGACCGCCGGCTTTTGCTGGATTACTTGGGATCCGGCGTCTGAGTGGATATCTGGGGCAATTCCGAGGCCTCCCGGTAGTACTGTTTGTACAGGTCCACCAGGCGTTTTTCGCCGAAAATCAGTGGGACGCGCTGGTGTATGTCCTCGGGCACAATGTCCAGAATATCCATCCTTCCATTCGTTGCAGCCCCGCCGGCATTTTCCACCAAAAAGGCAATAGGGATCGCCTCGTATAAAAGCCTCAGTTTGCCCTTGGGTTTGCGTATGTCCTCGGGATACATAAAAATTCCGCCTTTCAGCAGGGTCCGGTGCGCATCCGCCACCAGTGCGCCGATGTAGCGGCTGTTATAAGGCCTGCGGCGTTCGTTGCTGGTGGACTTCAGCATGCTGACGAAACGCTGGACACCCACGGGCCAGTAACGATAATTTGATTCGTTGACACTGTACAGGCCGCCGTTATCAGGGATACGCATGTTCGGATGGGTCAACAGGAATTCGCCGATTCCAGGGTCCAGCGTAAACCCGTTGACTCCGCGACCGGTTGTGTAAACCATCATGGTGGATGACCCATAAATGATATACCCGGAGCATACTAAATTACGGCCGGTCTGCAACAAATCCGTTACATTACCATCGGAATCCTCGGGCTCGGTAACCCGTTTGAAGATTGAAAAAATGGTGCCTATGGACACATTGATGTCGATGTTGGATGACCCGTCCAGGGGGTCGAATGCCACCACGTACTTGCCCTTGCGGTAACGTGATGGGATCATGATGGGCTCCGTGTTTTCCTCGCTGGCCATGATGCACACGTAGCCCATGTGGTCCAGTGAACTGATCATGGTGTTGTTTGCAAACTCGTCCAGTTTCTGGACCTCCTCGCCCTGGACATTGATGCTGCCGGTCTTGCCCAGCAGCATGGTCAAGCCCGCCTTGTTCACCTCGTAAGATACGATCTTTGCGGCCAGGGCAATCTGGTACATCAGGCCCGTAAATTCACCCGTGGCCTCCGGAAAATGCGTTTGCGTCTCAAGGATGTGTCTGTCAATTGTTATTAATTTTTTCATGGTCTCCTCCAAGAATATATGGAAGTATATAGGGAAAAATTTGACTATTCAAGGGCCAATTTACCTCTCGAATTACCTGTCAAATTTGAGGACAAAGTACGCCGAAATGGGTTCAGATGCGCGGAGTTAAGCCCATTTTTGGCTCTTCCGGAATTAGCCTGGGTAATGAATCGGGATTTGAGTTTGATATGCGATGCATATCGGCTGATTGGGTCCGACTGTGGTCCTGACTCCCTGAT
>WGCQ01000246.1 GCA_015493765.1 Deltaproteobacteria bacterium | reverse complement strand
CAGGCGGCCTCGCCTGCTTGTAACCCAGGCCGCTGGCCTGGCTGGGGTAAAAATTTGGAATTTTTGCAGGATTAAAGCCGGAAAACCCCATCTTACCGTTGATTCTTGGGGTAATTTGATTTTTCGCACATAAAAATCATTTTTATATTCAATCACTTGTTTGCAGCGCAGTTGGCTCTAATCCCAAATTATCGGACTAAATTCGGGAGTGAAACTTCGCCTGACGGCTCGTTGTCACGGCCTGCGGCCTTAGACAAGGCGTTGCAAGCGGCCCATCTGTTGCGTCATTTTCACCAATTTGATGCTCGACGGATCGTTTGAGTACACCTCCGCTCAAACAGGCTCAACTCCGCGTATCCGGACCACTTTCAGCGCCTTTTGTCCTCAAATTTGACATGTAATTCGGGTCAATAAAAATTTCCTTGACAAAGGCCTTTTATTTTTGGATAATTGGTCGTACCATTAGACCACCAGGGAGGTGCAATGGACGAACTGCAACGAAAGAGCCTGGCCCAGCAGGTGGCGGAACGCTTGATCCACCGGATCGCACAAGGCATATTCAAGCCCGGGGAACGCCTCCCGTCGGAACGGGACCTGTCCAGCACCTTGAAGGTCACCAGGACCACTATCCGAGAGGCAATCAAGATCCTCCAGGGGCTGCGCCTGGTAACGGTCAGGCACGGTGATGGGGCCAGGGTGCAGGACCTGTTGCGTAGTGTGTCACTGGAGGTGCTCGGGGAACTGATCTTCATGGAAGGGCACGTCAATATCGAGGCACTGGACCAGATCATGGAGGCACGCAGCCTGTACGGCAAGGTCGTGGCATCGCTTGCCGCTCAAAGACGCAGCCAGGACGACATGAAACGATACGCAGACCTGCTCAAACAGGCCAGGGGCCTGAGTGGCCCGGCATTGCAGCGCATGGACATGGAATTGTTCCACGCCCTGGCCATGGCATCCAAAAACATGGTATTTCTGTTCGTATTGAACGCAATTTCCTCGATCTACCAGCGTCACGAGTCCGTGTTTTCGCCTGCGTATGCGGATACCCAAGCCTTGCTGGATGCACACGAAGGCGTGCTTAAAGCCATGCAGGCACAGGCCCCCCAAACAGCAGGACAGGTAATGCTGTCATTGCTCGAAAACCAACGAAAACTATTAGTGGAGGTTTATAATGGCCAGAAAGACAAACAAAAAACCTGAACCGCCAGGAAAACTGGTGGTGGTGACTGGTGCTGCAGGGTGTGTGGGCAGCCAGCTGGTGGCGGAACTGTGCCGGGCGGGCTACCGCGTGAGGGCCGTGGACAGGCCTGGTGCACGGTTCGTGTTGCCGGATGGCTGCGACTGCGAGACCAGGGAATACGATCTTGCACAGGATGTGCTGGATCCGGCCATTGTGGAGGGTGCGGATGCGGTCTTCCACCTGGCTGCAATCGTGGATATCGGGCTCAAATTCCGGGTGCTGGCACCGATCAACCTGTACGCCACGGTAAAACTGTACGAGGCGGCAAAGCAGGCCGGCGTGAAGTATTTCCAGTTCTATTCCACTGGTGCGGCATACCAGTTCCAGGACCGGCCGATCCGGGAGGACGACCCCTTGTGGGCGCCGAACGACTACGTCAAGACCAAGGTCATGGCCGAGGACTTCCTGAAGGCCCAGTCGCACGGCCCTGTTGTAAACATCATCAGGCCCGGGTTGATATTCGGACCCAGAGGCAGGGTCCTGGCGGCATCATACGCGGCGTCAATATGCATGCTCAGCCATGTGCTGCCGGCATTTCCCAACCTGCAGGGCGGCCCCCGCAGCAACTACGTGCATGCTGCGGACCTTGCAGGTGCCTCCGTTTTCCTGTACGAACACCAGGCCCCACACGGCGAGGCATTTACCGTGGCAAACAGTGACCCGGTCGGCTTTATGGATGTTCTGACGATCACGGCCAGGGCCGTGGGCATGCGAATACTGCCGTTGAAGGTCCCGTATCCACCGATTTCCGTATTGAAATTATCGCTGTTGCCTGCACGGTTGCTGCCGATCATCAATGCCCTGAACGTGGTAGATATCAATTTTTACAAGAGGTTATGCAAGCGCATGGGCGTATATCCGAGCCCGCTGAGTCCAAAACTGGACAACGAGGCCATGGTTTACATGCTCAAGGACGTATTGCTGGACAACAGTAAGATCCGGTCAGCGGGCTACGAATTGAAATACCCCACGTTCGCGGACGCGTGGACCCAGACCATCGAATGGTACAAGGAGCACAAGTGGCTGCCCTGTAAATAAGGAGGCAAATATGAAATTTTTCATGGATGAAACCATGTATGGCCGCTATCGCATGATCAGCGGGGACCACCGGGAAGGCCGCCTGGATTTCACGGTGCGTTTCGGTTCCGATGATTGGGCCGAAACCTTGAGGACGAAAAAAACCGTGCTTACCGGTACGGTGGACATGGATGGCTTTGCCACGAAACAACCCCTGGAGGGATACTTGCTGATCGATTTGTTCGGGGACAAGATCCTGGTCTATGATTTCACGTTTCACTCGGATGATGGCAAACTGATGCACTTCTTTGGGAAAAAATACGTCCGTTACCTGAACATCCCCAAGACCATGACCACGCTGTATGGTGTTGTGGAACAGGAAAACATCCCCATTGCCGAGGTGGAATCTCACTTCAGGCTGCGGACCCTGCCCGCGTTTCTGGCCAGTTTCAGGGTTCTTCCAGGCAAACTGGACTGATTTGGTTTCAAGACGAGCCGACTGCGCTGCAAACAAGTGATTGAATATAAAAATGATTTTTATGTGCGAAAAATCAAATTACCCCAGGAATCAACGGTAAGATGGGGTTTTCCGGCTCTAATCCTGCAAAAATTCCAAATTTTTACCCCAGCCGGGTCGTTTAACATCCGTATTTCGTGGCCGAGGCCGTGGCCGAGGCCGTGACCGAGTCCGTGACCGAGTCCGTGGCCGTTGGCCGTTGACCGTGGAGCGCAGGCCGCCGGCCTGCTTGTAACCCAGGCGGCTCGCCTGGTCTTTCAGCCGTTAACTGAGACCGTTGACCGTGGCCGTTGACCGTGTGCACAAGATTATCCGTGGTCACACATGAAAATCTTTCGTTTTCGTTTTTGTGCTATTGAAACCGGGCGGTACAAGACCCCTTGCGGGCGACACCGACCCCGAGCCACTGCAACAAACCTTTGCCTGTTCCAAATCTTGCATCCCTGCCTGCCGGTCCCCAAAACTGATATGCAACGCATATCACATCTTTACTGAGGCCCGGGAGGGCCGAGCGAGTCACGCAGCCGCAGCGCAACAAACGGCCTCGAGGCCGGCGAGGAATCAGACGGCAGGGACACAGT
>WGCQ01000245.1 GCA_015493765.1 Deltaproteobacteria bacterium | reverse complement strand
GGGGCCGAGGCTTTAAAGCCTCGGAAAGTTCCTGCCACTCGCCTGACCGGTCACGCCAGTTTTGTGCTTCAATGGGGCCGAGGCTTTAAAGCCTCGGAAAGCTGGGATACATGACAGGGTTATGGACTATGTGGAGGTGGCTTCAATGGGGCCGAGGCTTTAAAGCCTCGGAAAGCTGAAATTATTATATTTGTTGCACAATCATAAATAAGCTTCAATGGGGCCGAGGCTTTAAAGCCTCGGAAAGTTACCATATAAAATTTCACTTGTTAACCCATAGTTGGGTAACGGTTTTCAAGAGCCTGTATTTCGGGCCTTTCATTGAGCAGGTTTCCTGCTGTTTTTGATAAATTGACTGGGGTCAAAAAAACTTGACAAACAAGGGATTAAACAAAAATTCGAGAGGTCAACAAGGATGACGTCATCACCTTACCGCTCGAAACAGGATTCATACCACTATGGGACGTCTGACAAGGGGGCCGTAGTGCCTGCCTATGGACCTGATTTGGTTACCAGGAGAGGACCTGGAAGGTCCCAGGTCAATCAGCAAGACCTGGTCTTCCTGGTGGTTTATTTCCTGCGAGAGGTGTTGTTCCATCAAGGCTATTTCCCGTTCTGAGAGGTCACATTCGAATACGGAGAGTTGTATATGGAGGCCGAAACCTTTCATTAACTTGAACACCCGCCGCAGACGTTTGTCGTTACTGATGTCATAGGTAACAAGGACCCTTCGCCTCATGACTTACCTCGGGGTAAAAGAAGGAAATTCATCGATCTCTCCCATTAAATACCGCCCCAAAAGCCTGGATTGCACTTCCAGGAGTTTCCGGTAACTGACTTTGTACCTGAACACAGGATGCCTGATTACCACGTTCAGCCTGCGTTCATAGGCTTCAATGACCTTTTTGCGGCCCCGGGTGGTCAAGGCCACACCAACACCGCCCCATACGAAATCATTCGGGTTGATTTCACCGTTGTTGATCAGGTTGATTACCACTGAATCGCCTATGATCGGCCTGAATTCCTCCATTATGTCCAGGGCCAGGGCAGGTTTTCCGTATTTTGGTTGGTGATAAAAGCCCATGAAGGGGTCAAATCCCACGGACATCAGGGTGACGGTAAAATCCTTGGTCAACAGGGCGTAGGTCAGGGACAAGAGGGCATTGACCGGGTCCAGTGGTGGCCTGCGATTACGGCTGTGGAAGTCAAAACTGAGTGTCGCCTTGAAACCATGGGGTTTGAGCAGTTCATGGAAAACGCCGTAATATACATGGGCCGCAGTGCCCTCGATCCCCAACAGGGTTTCCAGGCTGGGGGCCTGTTGCGCCTGGCGGGCCAGGTGTTTGAGTTCCCGGAGCACGGATTTGGGAGGGTCAGGGTGGTTGCGGCGTACCATGGTCCTGGAATTCTTGATCTTGGCCCACACCAGGCGGCGTGCCAGGGCAATGCACTTACCCATGTCAGCAGCAGCCTGGAATTGTGCCCGTCGCAGCATCACGTTTTTATGTGTCATCCCATGGCTGAGCCCGTAAAACCATCCCCCGGTCGAAAAATGGCTTACCGGGATTCCCGCGTACATCAAGGACCTCAGGGCCGGCATGGAGATGTTGACCCCGCCAAAGATTGCCACCTGGCTGGCATAGATGAAGGGGACCTCCAGTTTTTCACCATCCCTGTTTTTTATCACCAGGGTTTCACCGGATTTTCCGATATGGCTGCCAGGGGTGGTCACGTACACGGGAAGGGCATCGCCCAGGATCGGATACAGGCGGCGCACATCATCGGCTTGGGTCTTCTTGTCCTTTGCCAACACGTTGACCTCATCCGGCAGGCATATCCCGACCAGTGAGCACCCATAACATTTGGGACTGTCTTCCATGGGCGGCGGCGGGGCCGGTTGTGCAGCGATTTCACGCAGTCCCGCCACCGCATCCCTCACCTTTTGTTCGATTTCATTATTGATAGCGATTCGGACTCGCTCTTTTGATGCGATGTAATAAACCACACCTTCCTGTACCGTGTAGCCGTTGGCCCGCAGCAACAAGGCCTGTGCACCCAATTGCACGGCATCTGTATCCCAGTATCCTTTGGCGTTATCAGGCCTGGAACCGTGCTTGTAATCAACGGGGCTGACGTCACCATCGTTGAATTCCACGATGTCCAGTTTTCCTGTAATGCCCAGGGTTTCATCGGACAGGGTCACGGAACGCAACGTCTTTCCATTTGGAAAATCCCCGGGCGTGGGCATCAGGTCCCCCTGTTCCTTGTCCACCCTGTGGTGCTGGGTTTTGCCCTGGATCGTGTCCGCACTGTCAGCCCATTCCTGCTGGACCCACATCAAATATGCCAGGCGGGGACAATACACGTATTCGTTCAGCATCCTCACAGGGATCAAAGGGGATTGACCTGTTTCAGTCCATGCCATGGTAACACCTCTTATATCCTGATTTTACAATTGGTTATGAAGGTATGCAAAAAAATAGCAAAGGGTAGGTGTTGATTTGATTGACGTTCATTTGGATCGTAGGGGCGGGTTCTAAACCCGCCCTTGTGGACAATTAAATGTAACATGTTGAAAAATCAGGATATTATTGCCGGCGAGCCGCCTGCGCTCCAATAAGAGGCATTTTCAACATCCTCGAGGCCACCTGCTCTCCACAAGCCTTCGTTACCTCCACGATCCACACGGCCACGGCCACGGACTCGGTCAACGGCTTGCGGGAGACCTGTGAACCATGTTCAAAAAAACTATTAAATTGTCAAAGAGCCGACGGCCTATGTTTCCGGATGTTCCGGAACGAACAGGCCCAGGCCGAAGTGGGCCAAGGCACCAATGGCAAACGGGCCTTCAATTTCCTGATTAAATGTCAGCCTCCATCCTGTTCCGGGTAAAGGCTGTTGCCCTTTTCTGGAACGAAGGAATTCGAACCATTTTATCGACGGATTGGTCAGGGTTTCAGGCATTGGTTGTATGTCCACTGGAACAGGCAGACCATGCAGTTGAATTTCCTTGATAACTTCACCTTTCAGCCATTCTTCCATGGTCCCGCGTCCTTTTCTATAATGTCTGGCAGTCACGAATGGGGTTGCGGAAATCCAGATTCCGGATTCCTGGGTTCGCCATTTATCGCTCATGGTTTCCAGGATCAAATCGATGTCCGGCCTGTTGTGTGACTGGTACAGTTTTTTCAGCCTATCCAGCACGGACAACTCCCTGCTGTCAAACGGCGATCGACTTTGAATCCAAATGTGGTCGATCCGGCCGTCCATATCTTCATCCACGGGCAGTATGAATACATGGTCATGCCCTTTGGCAGGTTTACCATCCCGGTCCTTTCCGCTGAATTTTGGTGATATTTCATCCGGACCGTACATCTTTTTGCTTATACCCATCAATTTACGCCTGACCTGTTCAGCAATTTTCACGGTATCCGTGACCATGGGCAGCACCGTTGAGCCCATGGCGAATTTCACTGCACTGAAACGGTTATTGAACATGGTGGATATGTGGTGTGATTTTGAGTATGTTCTTGA
Source organism: Deltaproteobacteria bacterium (assembly GCA_015493765.1). Classification (GTDB taxonomy): domain Bacteria; phylum Myxococcota_A; class UBA9042; order DTJE01; family S145-11; genus S145-11. The sequence goes on along the minus strand of WGCQ01000245.1, from coordinate 20,153 downwards.
ATATCCTGGTTGTTTGTACTTTACTATCCTCATGGCCGGAGGAACGACACCGAAATCAAGGAAGTTGTTTGTATCAAAACAAAGCGCGCGAAGCCAAGACCAGGATGAACTATCTACATTCTTTTTTGTTTTTCTTTTGAACTTTTGAGGAGGTATAAACGGTTGTTGTTGGTAGATGTCTTGAGGCATAGGGCACGCCACGGGAATGTTGTTAATCTCTTTTTGAATCAAACCCGCTGCAGGTTCAAAGACATGACCGTAATTATCTGGGACCTGATCTGTCAAAGTGGCAGAAACCCAACTTTCAGCACGCCCCAGATAAGACAAGGATTCTATCAGTTTGTTCAATAATTCAGTGTCACATTCAATTGCAGGGTCTACAGGAAATTTAAAATATACCGGTTGATTGGGGTTTATGGCCACAAAGGGGTCAAAGATTTTCTTTTTGTTCAAATGAGAATCTTGGCCTCCCACGTCCATAAAATAACGTACATGGCTCTGTGTTACCTCAGGAGAAATGATTGTCGGAGGTTGCTGAATACAAATCAAAGTTCTTTCAAGTTGAGAATCTGAAATCCCAGGATATTTCTTTTTTGCCACACTAATCAATCCCCTTACCAGCCTATAGGGTGATGGGGGCCATTCAGGTATACCCTCGTTGACATTACGGCCCCATGGTGTTGCATGAAATCTGCCCGCCAGAAAACGAATTCTTATGATTATCATTACGCCACCCGCTTATTCAGCCTCAGATTGAGTCTCCTTTTTGCTTTTCTTCAGCTTGGCCGGAACCTCCAATACCGTAACGCCGTTGTTTTCTGCAAACATATCCCTGGTTTGCTGGATGTAATACCGAACCGCTTCTTTTGCCTCTTCAGAAGAAGGCCATTCGAAATCTTTGGGCTCTATTACGAAAGAACCTTCCACAACTTTCAAATCGCACGCTGTTCTGAGCCTCAATCCGGTCTCAAGAAATTTGCTGATTTTGTATATGGCCAATGATACCAGCAGGTTGAATGCGTCTTCTCCCAGTCCGTAACTGCGCAAAAGGTCCAGGTCGATATTGAAATAGGCTCGAATATTTTTGGCAGTGTACTCAGTCCTGTGGTAGGGAACATTACCGTTGACATCCTTATCCTTGAAATATTCGGATTTTACTGTAGGGGCAATCTTACCCGTGGCATCCACCCGATCGATTTTTACACCTCCGCTGATCACTTCTTCCACACCACTTGCCTCTATGAATCCAGATACTGCCCTTGACAGCCTGATTAACGAGCCGCCTTTTTCGAGATTGGCAAAAAACACGCCATGCAACAGGGAGTTTACGTCGTATTTGTAAATCACCCTTGCAATTTTTGGCCAGTCTATTTGTGCACCCATTTTTTCATAACCCGTTTCCTGCGCAAAGGTTTCTGCGAATTCGCTGATGATATAGGGGGAATTCAGGCGATGGGGTTCAACCAGGGAATTGGTCCAGACATCTGCCTCTCCAATGACATGGGATTTGACGTACGATAGGCCTGTAAATTCAGGTAACAATTCGTGGTCATGTCCCAACAACGTCTCTTCCAACCTGTTAGCAACGGATTGGGCTGATTCCACCAGTAATTTTGGGGTTCCGTTCGGAGCCGTATATATTGCAGCCCCAATATCAGGGAACCCGGTGGTTTGGAATCGATCTCCCTGAACAGGTTCCAACCGTACTTCCACCAGCAGACGGTTGTGACCCTTGATCGCAGACAGTTGTGAGTTTAGTTTTGACATTATGCTCCTCCTTTTTGAATTTCTGGTTGTTGTTTAATATCTTGTTTCAACACAAGATTTTCCAAATAATCGACTTCCCTCACCGGTATCAGTAAAGAAGCCAGTAATCTTTTACCATCCAACGTTGGATCATGGAAATCGATCGGCAAGGGGTGCAGGTCACTGATTATTAACCTGTTTTTTGCTGCGTGTGCGGCATCTTCAATGCGTCCGGCCATTAACAAGGCCGGGATTGAAGTTTCCATCTTTACACCTTCCCGGTGGTCTGACCTGTAAAGGGTCTTGAACAGGGCATAGGTCCTGTTTACCGGTAACCTGCCGGGACTGGAATGGGGTTGAGATTTCCAGTGCCTCCAGTCGATCAATGTGAATGCCCATAACAGGTCTTCCAGCAAATCATCGTTGGTATCTGCATACAGAAATCTCATCACATCCTGTACAGAACAACTAAATCGTCCGTAAAACGGGAAAGATCGGGTATTTGTCCTGATGGCATCCAAAACCCGTCTGTAGAACACATTCGACAACCTCTCAACCAGGTTATGACCAAACCAGAAACGCTGATTTTTTTCGTAATTCCATTTGCGTATGTTTTTATGGTCCACGTAAAACATGTACGCTGCCATGGGCCCTACATCACCGGTAGATGCCAGAGATGCCAAGGCCGCTGCCAGCCTGATTTCCGGCATGGCCCCTGCAGCGCCAATCCAATCCATGGATAAACCTGGATTCAAAGATGGCGGATTATCTTTTGACGGGACATAAACGGATAGCGCTTTCATGAACCTTCCTATACTTCGCAATACCCGAATGGTGTTTTCTGCCGTTGGATTTGCCGCCATGTTGAATACGCTTTCCTGCATCCGGTTGTGCAGACTGGCAAAATTACCGGATACCCCCTTCATTTTGCTGGCCAGGTAAAATAATCCGTGTTCAAAATCATCCAACAGCCTTATGTTTTTGTTGTTTTCCACACTAAAGACTCCAACCGGCATGGCCACCTTACTTTTACCGCGTCGGACAAGGAACAGATACCGTATAAAACTGTCCAGTCCCCTTTCCACGCCTATACTTTTAACGGATTTCAGGAAATCCAAGCCGTCTTTTGCTGGTTTGCGTCCAACCGTACTACGCCCTTCTCTCAACAAGACGGTTATTTCAGGAAAACTGACCGGGCTGCGCCATAAAGGTACCCACAATTCTTTTCCACCACCCGAATTGTTCCCATCAGGGGAGGCAAATCCAGCAGGGAAGTGGTTGACTATAAAAGGCAATTGCGTGCTACCCTTGTTTTCCTGCCATAAAAATTTGCCAATGGACCCTGCGAATAACAATGTCCCTTCTAACATCAGTATGAAATTCCATGGATTAATTTTAACATTCTCTACTTTTTTTAGCCCTATACCCTGGTTTTCACCCCCTGCCATTGACGGATTAAACAAGCCGGCTTTTACTCGGGAATCATCTGGAATCTGGTCAAGACCTGATATGGGTTCATCAAATAAAGAACCTCGAAGCCAGTTAGTAGAATATTGTTCGTGTCCCGGTTCAAATAACCACAATATGGACTTCATAAACGCATTGCTAAAATCGTAATTACCATCATTCCCACCACTACCCAACAAAGGATTCATGGTGGCATCATCACCCAGCAGGACAACTGCCGCGTCCAACCATTGAAGCACGTTATCAGGCAGGTTCATGCGTGCGTATTTCAAGATTCTGGATTTTATCTTTGAACGCCATTCGCTGATAATATGAGTGTGTCCCTTCTTAAATTCATTCTTAAGTTCTTTGTGTTTTTGGAGCTGCGGATCAGATAGGATTTGATCTATTGGACGACCAGGATCATTAACCTGGTTATACACGTCTTCTATGGCGTTCAGTTTTTTTCTTATATCCGCTTTTACATTAGCAGCAGATAGTAGTCTTACAGCTTCCTTGTGCAAGTCACCAATCGTTCTCGGAAGACTCCGAAAGATTTGCCAATTTTTTATTTCCTGAATAACATCCCTATACGCATGCAATCTGTTATCCTGGCTGTTCTTAATCCTCTCCAAGTAGGTATGGTCATCGGAAGGATAAAACCCAGAGCCACCATTCCATGGTGTGACAAAGGGTGTGGGTTTATAGCGATTTACAAAAAAATCCGACAAATCCTCTTTTGAGGCGTTTATCACCAATATAAACTCACCGTTCTCCCAATAACCTGCGACAGGTTTACCCATTTGTTCATGCACAATCCTGAATACACCCAATGCCTTCAGGTAGTTCATCAATGGCATGGATGTGCAACCCCTTAATCGAATCATGTTATCCCCCGCCATCAGGAAGCCCTCCAGTCAGCAGTACGCAGGAGCGCTTCCAGAAATGCCATGCGAAACGGTCCGAAATCATCCAGTATGGCCACCATCCTGGATACCCAACTGGGGCCTTTAGGTCCATTACCCAGTTTCATGTAGGAAAGGTCCAATTTAGTTTTGGGCATGGTTATTCCACCACCAAGGTCGGTTGTTGGTAAAGGATCACCATCCCATATGCCCCGGGCGAAATATCCTTTGGTGTTATTGTCAGGTGGTGGCTCATCCGGAAGCGCCCGTATGGACAGCCTGACCTTGCCATGGTGTGTGGCGGCCAGGTAAGCAACCAGATCGGATTGATCGTTTTCCAATGCGGCCAAGGCGGATGCCAGTTCGTGCCTGAAGCCTTTACGTGTATATCTGATGAATTTGCCAGGTGATTTTGCCCATTGCTTGTTTGAACTCGGATGTGTCCCACTGGCCTTTATGGCTTCCTGAAACACATCATGGGCCTTGCCAGCATCGTGCCAACGGGCAGCGGTTTCAAGTTCATATATCAACTTTGGGTCAGTAATATTCAAATGATTCAAGAATGTTTTTAATCGGGCCACCACTTCTGAAGTGTGCTCCGCAATGGTTTGCCACTGATTGGTACTGTTTTTGTAAGAATCCTGGTCATATCCTGTTATCTGAATACTGTCGGATTCAACTGTCACAGGTTCCACTTTTTTACCTTTTTTAGGCTTTGCTCCTGTCCATCCGTATTCAGGGTCATAACCACCGGCCGCATCCGGTAAAATTATGATCTGCCCAGGACGAACATGTTTGACAGGCCCCCATTCTTTCTGAAGATGATCCCATGCCCAGGCATTATGTTTATCCAGATTTTTTATGAATTTGTTGGCATCATTGATGAGTACGGGGCAGATTTCCGATTTTGTTGGTTTTACATTAGGAGCCGGTCCTGCTTTTGATACATCCATCCAGGCGACCATACATGTGGTTTCATTGGTATCACGTATGAAACGACTGACATCCGTATCCATGCCAGTAAGGTCCGGGGTGGTGTCAAACAGGTCCAAAAGGTCACGTTTACGCAGGATGTCCATTGGTTCCTGTTCAGGGGGCAGATATTGTGCCTGTTTCAGGCTGGTTGGACTGGCATTTTTGCCCATGTAATCCTGTGCTTCGTTGCTATCGAGGACGGTTTGTGGCAGCGAATCCAAAACTTTCAATGTTAATTCAAAGTCTTTGTAGTCATAAGGCGCGGCCTGTTTTTGCGTTGGTTCTAAATAAATTATACTGCCAAAATTATACTCGCCCTTGCGGTTGCACCTTCCAAAACGTTGCACCATGGATTCCCATGGCGCCAGTTCCGTGATCAAGGTCTTTACCGACACATCCACACCGGCTTCGATCACCTGGGTTGCTATGGCAATGGTACCCTCCCCGGTTGGTGCCGCCAGAAGCGTTGCAAGATGCTTGTCCTTTTCCGGCTGTCTGAACCTGGAATGGATCAAAACCATTTCAGGTTTGGATTCAGACTTCTTCCAACTATTTTTCAATGCTTTATAGATTGCCTGCGCCCTTTTGACCGTGTTGATAACGACCAATGTTCTGGTGCCAGGCTTATGATTTGCTTTGATAAACGCTGCAATCTCTTTCTCGTATCCTTTTTGAGCGTAATCTATACCCGCGGGTTGGACCAGTTTAACAGCATTCATTCTTTTGGCTAACGGCCCTCCTGGGGCAAGATCTTTATCAGGTAGTTGTCGCGGTGTAATATCCTTTGAAAAATCAATGGTTTTTAATGCATTTGCATCCACTGTCGCGCTCATCCACATGGATTTAACCGGTCCGAATGATTTAAATTCTTTTTCACGGAATGCCTGTAATTGTAATGAGGTCTTAAGCCCCACCCCCATCAACTGCACCTCGTCCATCACCCAGAAGGCGTCGTTGTTCAGCAGGGCGAATTGCACGGGCCAGCGATAGCGGCTCATGGCGTAACCACGGTTCAGGGCGCGGGACAACAGCATGTCCTGGGTGCCCACCAGGATCGCGTCGTGTTCGGGATAGCGGTCCCAGTCACGGTCCGCTTCGCCGCCCATCAACAGGTGGACGCGGATCTTGTTGGATTCATCCGGGTTTGCAAAGGGGTCGTATTTTTTTATATGTTCGCCGTCCAATTCCAGGCTGCCGCCCAGCAATTGCAGTTTTTTCAACCACAAGATAGCCTTTTCCCATGTCTGGCGCACCAACACGCGCATGGGCAGGCAGTATACCAGGCGCCTGGGGGTCTTTTCGGGATAGTGCTGACGCCTCCACACCCACCCCAAGATCGCGGCTGCGGTCTTACCCGCGCCGGTGGGCACGTTCAAGACGTCCGGGAAACCCTTCGCAGCAATCTCTTTCTGGTATTCGTATGGGTGGATTTGGTCGTTGCCAAAGGCTGTACGAAACATGTCATCAAAATTTTCATAGTTCATCCAAAACCCCTCTCATCAGTCATCCATCCCAAATTTCTATGACCTGATATCGATCAGGATCGAGTATAGACCAGGCTGATTTTATGTCAAGGAATTTTTTACCTTCCAAATTACCAGTCAAATTTGAGGACAAAGGACGCAAAAAGTGGTTCAGGCGCAAGGAATTGAGCCTGTTTGAGCGCAGGTGGAATATCTATACGTGGTTCTGCGCATCCTGCGGATGTTGACGTGTGCCGCTTCGGAGCAACGAAGACACAGATGGGCCGCTTGATGCAACTTGTCTAAGGCCGCAGGCCGTGACAACGAGTCGTCAGGCGATGTTTTACTGCCGAATTTAGTCAGGTACTTTGGGGCACTATCCTTCATTTTGCCACTACAGACCAGGCGGAAGGCCTTACAGGCAGGCGCGGGGGTTACAAAGTCATTGTATTACACAATGCACAATCTATGCTGTTTTGTAACACACTGAATTTACACAGTATTCGTGGGGGCGGCTCTAAGCCCGGCCCTGAAATTACCATCAAATCAACACCCTCGGCCTCGCCTGCTTGTAACCAGGCCGATGGTCTGCCTGTCGTGACACGTTGACCGTCAGGATGGTGCTTACTGTGGTTACGGATGTGGTGATGTGCGGGCGGATTATGCCTTGTACAACTCTGCTGGTTTGGACAGGATGAAGGCGATCAAGAATGCCAGTGCAAGGCCGCCCCAGACCAGTACGGCCTGTTTACGTGTAGCCTTTTTTCCCAGGGCCATTGCAGGGTCACTGATCGCAATCATCAGCATCAAAAACGAACCGTCGAACAGGAACATGATGATCCCAGCGGCAATCGATGACATGAACCACCTCCATCCACCATTATAGGTTGTACCAAGTCCCTTGGCAAATTTTTCTGCCCAACCCAAATTACCGGACTCAATTCGGGAGCCGGGTACTGCAAGCCCATCCACGTTGTGTTTTCACCTATGGGAGATGACTTTTTGTCAAAAGCCAAATTACCTGACTAAATTCGGCAGGCGTACGCCGAAAGCGGCTAACCTACTTTGTCGTTTGCCCCCATTTGATACCGTTAGTACGCCTGCGCTCTTCTTTAGCCGAAGGCTAATGATTTCAAGTCCCAAAGGGACGCAGAAAAATGGGCTTAACTCCGTGTATCTGAACCACTTTCGGCGTACTTTGTACTCAAATTTGACAGGTAATTTGGGCAAAGGCCTTTCTTAACCCATCTTCCAGGGAAGATGGGTTGGGGAACTTCCGTTGCAATAGTGCCTATCACAAGAGTTGTCCAGGATTAAGTGATACCGATGCAAGTATATGTATGGTTGTTCCTTTACTGGTCCCTGAGGCCAAGCAGCAACTACTTGACTGTTTCAAGGGAAATACTTGTGGTGAAAGGTGTGCCTACCAGGTTCTGGGCAGGGACATGGATTAAGCAAGGGCAATTCAAAATTTTTGGGTATTCAGACCTGAATTACATGTTCCAGGGGTCGCTAAAATACGTCGCATCCCCTGTTTCCGGTCCCATGGTGACGCCGATCACGGGGATTTTCAGCGTGGATTCGATCAATTGCACAAGTTGTTTGACCCACGGGGTATCAGGCTCGGGTGCACCTGCATGAAACGTCTCGTACACGGGTTTGAGGCCCTCCATGGCCTTTGTGACCCTGGTCCATGGCACGGTTTTGCCAGTGCCGTCCCGGTACGCGGTTGCAACCCTGAATTCCCCGACCTCGGCCAGCACATCCAGTTTGGTGATGACCAGCGCCCGGGTGCCTGTAACCCGGCATACGTAATCCAATGCGACCAGGTCCAGCCAGCCGCAGCGCCTGGGCCTGCCCGTGGTGGCCCCGAACTCCCTGCCTGTTGACCTCAGCATTTCGCCGAGTTTCGTGTGGTCCTCCGTGGGGAACGGCCCGTTTCCGACCCTGGTGGTGTACGCCTTGACCACACCGATACCCAGAAAATCCTCAGGCCTTCCCAGTCCCGCCAGGAAGGGCAGGGCAGCCGCGGCGGTAAACGATGATGTAACAAAGGGATACGTGCCGAACAACACGTCCAGCAATGCCCCCTGTGCACCCTCCAGCAGGATTCGCTTTCCCCGGGTCTGTGCCCGGTGCAGGTATGCCACCGTGTCACCGGCCAGGCCAGAGATGACATCAATTGCCTCGCGCACCTGCCGAACCGTGTCCTAGTCCACGCCAGGCAGGCCCAGGCACTCGCGTGTTTTCATGTACGCCTGCCACGAGCGGTACACGGCCTCGGGGGCATGCATCACGTCGGCCAGGGTCAATGCCTTGCGTCCGTAAAATGACAGCGCGACAGGACCGATTCCCCTGCCCGTGGTGCCGATCTTCCGGCCGCCTGCCTGGTCCGCAGCCCAGTGCCAGGGCATGACCAGCGGGGCACGATAATCCACCATGACATGGCCTGCATCCGCGTCGATCCCTGCATCATGCAGGCCTGAGAGTTCCCCGGCCAGCCTGATTGGGTCCACGAACACGGCCGGACCCAGGATATTGACCTTTTCGGAAGACAGGACCCCGCAGGGCAGCAGGTGGAACACGAATTTTTGTCCGTTTCGATAGATGGTGTGGCCCGCGTTTGCCCCGCCCTGGGCACGCACCACGATGTCCGCACCACCGGCAAGGTCATGGCAGACGCGGCCCTTGCCCTCGTCGCCCCATTGCAGGCCAGTCACGGCCAGGATTCGAGTTGCCAAGTTATAACCTGTTTACAGCGCCGAAGATGATTCCATGGGCCAGGAAGTCAGCGGCCTGGATCGCAATACTGACGGATACCCGTTCCTGGGCCTCCCTGGTGCTTGCGCCCAAATGGGGTGTTGCAACCACGTTGGGCAACCCGATCAAGGGGTTGTCCCGGGGTGGCTCCTGGTCGTAAACATCGATTGCAGCACCCGCGATATGCCCGGATTTGAGTGCATCGTACAGTGCCGAGGTATCCACGATTGGGCCCCTGGCCACGTTTACCAGGTAGGAGCCCTGCCGCATTTTGGACAGAGTGTCGGCATTGATCAAGCCCCTTGTCCGGTCGTTCAGCGGCATGTGCAGCGTCAGGATGTCGGCCCTTTCCAGCAGTTCGTCAAATTTCACAGGCACTGCACCACCCGCCTCGATCACGAAATCCGGCAGCACGGGGTCATAGGCCAGCACGTGCATGCGCAAGCCCAAGGCCCGGTCCGCAACCAGGCTGCCCACGCGCCCGAACCCTGCCACACCCAGGGTCTTGCCCGTCAATTCGTGGCCCACAAAGGCATGCCGGTTCCACGCACCCGACCGCAGCGATGCGTTTGCCTGTGGTATGTTGCGCATCAATGCAAAGATCAGGCCGATCGTGTGCTCCGCAGCGGCCACGGAATTGCCGCCAGGCACGTTGAGCACCTGGATGCCCTTGGTGGTCGCGTAGGCCACGTCGATATTGTCCACACCGGTCCCGGCCCTGCCGATCACCTTCAACTGGTCAGCCGCATCGATGACCCGTTTCGTGATCTTCACGCCGGACCTGACCAGCACGGCATGACAGCCCTTTATGTTTTCCACCAGTCCGTCCTCGTCCAGCCCGGTCAGGAACAGGACCTCGAACCCACGGGACTCGAGGATTTCTTTTGCCTTTGGATTCAGTTTGTCCGCAATGAATACCTTGTAACTCATGCCAACACCTCGATTTTATTAGTGGGACTTCAGGTATTGTGCCCTTCCCTGGACAAAACCTGCCACGCCCGCGCCCGCAGGTACGGCAAAGCCCATTTCCGTCAGTACCTCCTCCAGGTTCAGCAGGGTTACCATCATGTCCCCTTCGTCCATGTAGCCCATGTGGCCGATACGGAATATCTTGCCCTTCAAATGCGCCTGGCCGCCCGCGATGGTGATGCCGCGATCCTTTAATTTGCCCACGATCGCCTGGCCGTCCAGCCCGTCCGGTGCCACGTAGGACGTGATCGACGGCGACGGTGAATCCGGGGCGAACAGGGTCAGCCCCATGCTGCGTCCGGCCTGCCGCATGCCGTGGGCGATGGCCTGGAACCGCCTGAAGATGTTATCCAGGCCCTCCGCCTTGAACATGTCGAGGGTCTGCCGCAGTCCCATGATGTGGCTGACAGCGGCCGTGTAAGCGGTCTGGCCCTTTTTGTGCGATTTGGCCTCTTTGGCCAGGTCGAAGTAGTACCTGGGCAGGTCACTTTTTTTGTTGAATTCCCAGGCCTTGGGGCTGATTGACATCACTGCCAGCCCGGGCGGCAGCATCAGGCCCTTCTGGGAGCCGCCGACCAGGATATCAATGCCCCAGTCGTCCGTGCGGATTTCGAATATGCCCAGCGCGGTCACCGCGTCCACCACGAACAGCACGTCCGGGTGGTTTTTGCGCAGGTAGTCGCCGATCGCGGCAATCGGGTGCGCCACGCCGGTGCTGGTTTCGCTGGCGGTCACAAAAAATGCAACCGCATCCGGGTTTTCCTTGAACGCCTGGTCCACCTGCTCGATGGTTACGGCCTTGCCCCACTCCACGGACAGCCGGGCCAGGTCCATGCCGTAGGCCTGGGCGATTTCCGACCAACGTTCGCCGAATTTGCCGGCGGACACGGTGATCACCTTGGCCCCCTTCCACAGGAAATTGCTGAATGCAGCGTCCATGGCGCCGGAGGCCGTGGCAGCCAGCGTAATCACGTCATTTTTCGTCATCATCAGCCATTTCAGGTCCTCCAGCACCCCTTTAAACAACTCGGCAAACTCAGGCATGCGATGGTGCATGATCGGTGCGGCCAATGCGCCTGATACAGCCGGTGGGATCGGGGTCGGTCCGGGTGCCAACAGGTATTTCTTCATGGATGCCTCCTTAAATTATCGGAATGATACAAAGCGGTGGGCGATGCGGGATTCGAACCCGCGGCCTTCGGTTCCGGAGACCGACGCTCTATCCAACTGAGCTAACCGCCCGCACAAGGATATTTGGTTTATAACTCAGCAGACAAAAATGGTCAATGGGATAATGTTGATTTTATGTCGATTCGATATATCAACTGTGTTATGCTTGGTCCGCCGATTGCGTGTGATGGAGGCATTTATGGCGAAACGAGCAGGGAACATGGGTTTATGGTCCGCCGTGTCCATTGGTGTCGGCGGCATGGTCGGCGCAGGGATCTTTTCCATCCTTGGCTCTGCCTGTACCATTGGGGGCAACGCGGTTTACCTGTCATTTTTGATCGCGGGCGTGGTCGCCCTGTTCAGCACATATTCGTATGCAAAACTGGGCGCACGTTACCCATCCGCGGGCGGTCCCGTGGAGTTCCTGATCCAGGGGTTCGGTGACGGGGTATTCAGCGGCGGCCTGAACATCATGTTGTGGATTGGTTATTTGTTTGCCCTGGCCCTGTATGCCAAGGCCTTCGGCGCGTACTTCATGACATTTTTCAGCGGTTCACACCCGGTGATGGTAAACCTGGCGGCCAGCCTCGTAATCGTCCTGTTCGCGCTGCTCGAATTTGTGGGCACAAAGGCCGTGGGCAAGGCGGAATTGTACATCGTGGCCGTAAAGGTCGGCATACTGATCCTGTTTGCCGTTTCCGGGGCGTTTTTCATCAAACCGGGCCTGTTGTCGCCTGCCCGTTGGCCATCCGGTGGGAGCATTATTTTCGCCGCTGCCATGGTGTTTTTGGCGTACGAGGGGTTTGGCCTGATCACGAATGCGGCAGAGGACATGACAAACCCGGAAAGGGACCTGCCCAGGGCGTTGTACCTGGCCGTTTTCATCGTGATCCTGATCTACCTGGCGATCTCGGTGGCCGTGATCGGCAACCTGCCGTTGAAACAGATCATCCATGCCCAGGATTATGCGCTTGCCGAGGCCGCCAGGCCCTTCCTGGGTGACATCGGCTTCAGGGTCATTGCGGTTGCCGCACTTTTATCCACCGCATCCGCGATCAACGCGTCCCTTTACGGCGGTGCAAATGTCAGTTACATGCTGGCCAGGGAGGGCGAACTGCCCGAGGTCTTTGACCGCAAGGTCTGGCGCACCGGCAGGGAAGGACTGTTGATCAGCGCGGGCTTCGTGATCCTGCTGGTGAACCTGTTCAACCTGGAGGGCATTGCCATGATGGGCAGCGCCGCGTTTTTGATCATATACGGTGCGGTGAACTTCGGCCACCTTAGGCTGCTGGACCAGACGCACGGCAAGGCCTGGGTGATTTGGCTGGCCATACTGGGCAACATCGGGTCGTTTGCGATCCTGTGCTATTACCTGTTTTTGCATTCCATTGTCACCCTGATCGCCCTGATTTCCATACTCGGTGCCTCGTTCCTGGTGGAATTCGTGTACCGCAGGCTCCACCCCAGGGAAATCAAAACCAGGCAGACATAGGTATTCCCGAGGGTGCTGATTTGATGGCAAATTCAGGGCGGGTTTGGAACTCGACCCTACGAATATTGTGTAAATTCAATGCGTTACATTACAAGGCCAATCTTGTGGTGTGTAATATAACGACTTTGTAACACCCTATGCAAACCGGCGATCCCAGGGGCCTTTTTTAACACACTCTCCAGCGGCCTGTGTTCCGTGGGTTCCGTTACCACCGGGATCACACTGCCACCGGATTCTGACGTCGGAATTCGGGACGCATACTGGCATCAAACACAAATCCCGGTTCACCACACAGGCTAATTCCAGAGGAATCGGAAAACTTCGATTTGCCAAAATCACTGGGTTTGTGTACAATGCCCGTGCTTTGGAAAGGAGGCGTAGATGCTCAAAAAAATCTTAATCCCAATGTCGATTGCAATATTTGCACTACCCGTATTCGGACAGACCATTGGCGTGGTGGATGTACAAAAGGTTTTGTTATCCGTGAAGGAAGGCAAGGCTGCCAGGGCAAAACTGGAACAGAAAGTGAAGGCCAAAAAGGCGGCATTTGACAAGAAACAAAAGGAACTCCTGGCCATGAAAAAATCCTTGCAACAGAAGATTGACCTCATGTCCCAGCAGGAAAAGGAAAAGAAGATCCAGGAATACCAGAAAAAGGTGGCGGACCTGCAAAACGAATACATGAAAAGCCAGCAGGAATTACAGCAGGAAGAGGCGGAATTGACCAAGCCGATCCTGGACAAAATCCAAAAGATTACGACCAAGGTTGCCAAAAAACACCATTTAAAACTGGTGGTTGAAAAGAGTGCAACCGTGTTTTATTCGAAAAAGATAGACATTACAAACGAAGTCATTCGTGTGTATAACAAAAAGTAATTGCTACCCGGATTCCTTAGAGCACTGTTCCCGCATCCCCTGAAAGGGGCTACCAGGACCATACTGATTGTCACGGTGATCGCCCACCTGTTGATGTTGGGCATGATACACGCGGATGGTAATGCGGCGATTGCCGTGTTTTTGAACCTTGCACTGGTGCCGTCAGGTATCATCCACGGCAAGGTATGGATGTTCCTGACCTACATGTTTCTGCACGACCCCACCAGTTTGTGGCATATCATATTCAACATGTTCGGCCTGTACATCCTGGGTCCCTATGTGGAGCGTATCCTGGGGTGGCGCAGGTTCACAGCGTTGTACTTTATTAGTGGTTTTGTGGGCGCCTTGACGTTTACAGGGTGGGGCTTGACCCTTGGTAACCCGGATATACCGGCAATAGGGGCATCCGCGGGCGTAATGGGCGTGCTGGTCGCGTTTGCACTACTGTATCCTCATGCAAAACTGTACTTGTACTTTCTGGTTCCCATCGAGGCAAGGCGTTTGATCCCCCTTGCAATAGGCATTGACTTGATTTTTGCCTTGGCAGGTTCCCACATTGCATGGCAGGCACACTGGGGTGGTATGCTGGGTGCGTGGTTGTACCTGCGCAGACCCTGGACACCCCAATACATGCGTGCCTGGAAACGAAAAATCAGCCTGATTACAGGCGTAGGCCGGCCGTTTTAGGCGTGCCGGGTATGGCATTGAATTAACGCGATGTGCTTCCCACTGTTGTTTAAACCAGGATGATGCCCAGACTATTTTACCAGCAATTTCAGAATCTGGTGCAACGCAATATTCAAGGTATAGTTGTCGGCAGGCACGAAATTCGAATCCCCGCCATCCATCTTGCCTTTGTCCACGTAAACCAGTCCGCCCATGGTGGGATCAACCCAGGCAAAATAAGGGGCCGGGCTCTTGATACCGTCCGCAGGGATTTCGTACGGCGTGCCCTTGAAATGTGCGGAATCCACCAGTTTGGCGTCCTTTGAACACATGAGGCCGCCCGTGCCCTTGGGATAGCCGCCGTTTGCAGCCAGTTCGTCGGGGCATTCCCACTCCACGTACAACTGGGCATCGAAGGGGTCCGTGTAGCCGGGTTTCAGGGCAGGCATGACCACGCGCAGCCCCTTCGGGTTTTTATGAAATGCGGCAAAATCCAGGCCTATGTCCGATTTTGCCAGCGTGGCAAGCGCAATTTTTAACTGCATGGCATCGAAACTGCTGATGTCGATGGGCAGTTTTATGCCGAAACTGTCCAAAATATGCAGTCGCGTTGCAGCCACCAGCAGCGTGGACAGCTGCAGATACAGGCCATCGCTGATCGGCACCACCTGGTCGTCCGCTTTAAGGGCGTCCAGCAGGTTCTGGCTGGCCTCGATGAAGCCCTTCCCGCCCTTGAACACGAATGGCTGGACCCCTGGGTTGCCGTCCGCATCCACCGTGGCCTGGTTGTGTACCACGATCGCGGACTGTTCAGGGTCCCACACGGAAACCTGGTCATCAGATGGGGTTTCGGATTGCAGGACCTGGTACGCGGTAATGATGTCCTGGCCTGTGTCCACCATGCGCTGCGCCCCGTCCTGGAAATAGGGCTCCCCCCGCTTTTTATCCAGCCTCAAGAACGTGTCCGAGTATGCCATCAGGTACGCAATCACCTTCAGGATCACCCCGCCCGTGGGCACGTTGTCCATGGACTTGGCCAGTTTGTATGCCGTGCCGATGTCGCTGGACAGGTTTTGGGCGGCTATCAGGTCCAGCACCCACATGGTGAAGTCCTGGACGGATGCAATCAACGGCAGGTCGCTGGCATCGAAGGTCGTGCCATACACCATCATGGGACCTGAACTGAAATACACGGGTATGGTGTCGCACTTCCACTGGAATCCGTCCGGGTCCACTTGTTTCAGCAGGGCATTCGCCTCCTGGATCTCCTTGCGCAGCTTGTCGAACAACCCGGACAGGGTGTCGGCCATGAAGTCGTTTTCGCTGCCCCT
Organism: Deltaproteobacteria bacterium; assembly: GCA_015493765.1. Taxonomy (GTDB): domain Bacteria; phylum Myxococcota_A; class UBA9042; order DTJE01; family S145-11; genus S145-11. Next base: position 4,354 of record WGCQ01000245.1, on the reverse strand, counting down.
GGTGCCTGAACCTGCGTTGTAGCCCTGGTACTGGCTTTCCAGCGTGGCGATCATGCCCAGCATCTCCACCGCGGCAATGGTCTGGGACAGGGACGCACCGAACAGGGCCGCCCCGTTGTGTGGTGCGATCTTGAGGGCCTGGTCGAAAAACTCGAGCGCATCAACCGGTTCGGCGTTGTGCAAGGCCTTTTTACCCTTGGCGATCAGGTCGCTGACCTCGGGCGAGGTCGTATCCTGGGGCGGCAAGTCGCCTGCATCAGCCACGTCCGACGGGACAATGTTGTCCGTTTTGGTGTCCATCGAACCGTCCACGTACGTGTCAGGTGATGCATCCTGGTTTACATCCAGCACATCCCCTGTCTCGCTGGTGTCCTGCGGCGTGGGATTGGACGACGATGCACAACCAAGGGCCACAACCAGCATCAATATCGTGAATGATTTGCCTTTCATCATACCCTCCTTTACCGGTCGTTCCATTTTGCATAGGGCGGTGGTTCAACGTCGGCGCCCTTCATGTAGTGCCACAACACGTAGCCCAGCCCGGGCGCGTCATCCGCCTTGCTGAAGTCCATTTTTTCCGACATCTTTGCCCCAAAGGACCGTTCCGTGTTCTTTTTCAATGGAATCCCCGGGTCTATAGCGTTGTACGGCGTATTGTCCGGTTTCGCCTTCCAGATGTCATACATGGGCGGGGCCATGGCGTCGTTCAGGTTCATTGGCGGCAGGCCCAGCAGCATCTCGATGGTCCGGTACAACGCGGGGATGCTGTAATGCACCGACGACGTGTATTCCCGCTTTACCCACGGGCTGACAATTACGCCTATGCTGCGGTTCGGGTACACGTGGTCCCCGCCGTAGCCCTGGGGGTCGTCCTCGATGATAAAGATCGCGGTGGAGGGCCAGTACTTGCTGTGGCTGATGGCCTCCACGATCAATCCGGTCGCGTAGTCGTTGTTCGCCACGTACCACTCGGGCGTGGGCACACCGGGCTTGGTGCCCATGGTGTGGTCGTTCGGCAGCGCGATATAGATGAACTGCGGGAATATGCCCAGGTTCATTTCCCGGATGAATTCCCTGGCCTTGACCACGTCGCTGATCGCCAGGTCGAAAAACGGGTACTTGCGGTCGATGTACGGTGCAAACTTGCCGAACAGGTCACGGCCAAAGCCCTCCCATTCGCCGTAGTTGCGGAATGTGACCCCGTTGTCCAGGCAGTTGTCGAAGATCGTGTAGTTGCTTTTAATCAAGGCCGGGTCCACCCCAACCAGCAAGAACTGCGACGGGTCCATCTTTTCGAACGTGTCATTGCAGTCGGCCTGGGTGGTCCAGTTGTGTCCCTGCATGGATTCCTCGCTGTCCGCGTAGTAATTGTCCAGGTTCACGAATTCCCGTGCCAGTTCATGCAGGTTCGGCGTGTATTTTTTGCCGAACACGACCAGCGTTGGGTCGCCATTGCCGCGTTCGAAGTCGCCCATGTCGCAGTCGTACGTCTTGTTTTCCCGCACGATTAGCACCACGTGCTTGATCGGTCCGTTACCGGGCGTTGCAGCCACTGGCAGGGGGTAACTACAGGTCTTTGGGAAAAACGCCTGGGTCCTGGTGTAGTTTGCCTTGGCCGTCTTGCTCCACTGCGCCAGGTTCGTGTCCAGGTTCGCCAGGTCCACGATGGATACCAGGCCCTTGAAATCATGCGGGCTGCCGCCCTTTGCACCAAAGCCCTTGGACGCGCAGACCGCGAGCAGGGAATCGTCCGCACTGAGCGCCAGGCCCGTGGTATAGAAGCCGGCCGGTATGGCCCCCTTGATCGTCATGTCGTCCGTATTCACCACCAGTACCTGGTTCAGGTCGGCCTCGCTGACGAACAGGGTCTTGTTGTCAGCAGTCAGTGCGACCTCGTTGGGCGATGCACCGGCAGGAACGCCCAGGTCCTTTGTTACGTCGAGGGTTGTTTCGATTTTCATGGTGTCGGTTGCGATCTTCAGCACCTTGTCCGAGTCCGAGCATGCCACGTACAATGTCTTTCCGTCCGTACTCAGTGCCATGCCCATGGGTGCACGCGGTGTTTTCACGAGCGGTGCCGTGGTCTTGTCCGCAAAATTCAGCACGGAAATCGAGTTGCCCGCGGTGTTGCTGACGTAAACCGTGTTTCCGTCAGGCGCCACCTCCAGGTCATAGGGATACAGGTCCGCCTCCATGGTGTCCACCACGTCCAGGGTATCTGCCTTCAGTTTCCATACCTTGCTGTTCGTGTTCGACATCACGTACAAAAACTTGCCGTCCCGGGTCAGTTTCAGGTCAGCCAGAAAACCGGGCAGGAATTTCTCAGCGGATTTGACCAGGGTCCCGTCGTCCTGACGTTTGAACGCATAGACCTTGGACTTGCTGGAGCCTGCCACGTATACTGTCATACCGTCCGTGGACACCTGGATCCCCCTGTACGCCTCCGCGTCGAGCGTCTGGATCGGTTTTGCAGTAGCCACATCCACCACGTCCAGTTTCGGCTTGCCGTTGTGCGTCACGTAGATGTATTTCATGTCCGGCGAAAACCTGGCGGCCAAAGGCCACTTGTCCAGGTGCACCAGCGCGCCCACTGGTGTCACCCGCCGGCCGGTGGTCAAAATGCCCTGGGTGTCATCAAAACCGGCCGGTTTCAGGGCCGCTTCCGTTGGCGCACCCGGTATGCACGCGGTCAGCGGTTTGTCGATACGGCCTTTAGCAGGATTTTTCTGCTGTTGTTCCTGCACTCCGCATGCAGCGATTAGTACTGCCGCGATCAAAACAAGGTATCTTTTCATGATGTCCCTCCCGCAAAACATTATAGCAGTTTGTTTCATGCATGAAAACGAAATTTTGGCGGCCCAAATTACTTGTAATTTTTTGGACGGCCTAATCAAAGGTCCGAGGGGCTACCCATGCGTCTCAACGAAAACTCTTTGTAAAATCATGAAGCAGCAGGTTGTCGTCGTTGTAAGGTGTCCGTACCGGCCTGCAACAGGTAGGCCTTGATGAATTCGTGTATGTCGCCATCCAGGACCTCATCGGGCCTGGGTGATTCGTATCCGGTTCTGAGGTCCTTCACCATCTGGTACGGATATAACACGTAACTACGGATCTGGCTGCCAAACTGGATATCCATCTTGGTCGCTTCCATTTTTTCCTTTTCCTCGGCCTTTTTGCGCATTTCCAGGTCATAGAGTTTCGCCATCAGCACACGCATGGCCACGGCCTTGTTTTGGTGCTGAGAGCGTTCGTTTTGACACTGTACCACGATCCCTGTGGGGATGTGCGTAATGCGGACCGCGCTGGAAGTCTTGTTTACGTGTTGACCACCAGCCCCGCTCGAACGGTATGTGTCAATACGCAGGTCCTCATCCCTGACCTCTATATCCACATCCTCCTGCACATCCGGATACACGAATACGCTGGCAAACGACGTGTGCCTGCGCTTGTTGGAATCGAACGGTGATATCCTGACCAGCCTGTGCACACCGGACTCCGCCTTCAGGTAACCGTACGCGTAATCCCCGGAAATCGTAATAGTCGCACTTTTGATACCGGCCTCGTCGCCAGGTTGTATGTCCACCACCTGCGTGTTGTAGCCCCTGCGTTCGCAATACCTCAGGTACATGCGCATCAACATCTGTGCCCAGTCCTGGCTTTCCGTTCCACCGGCACCGGCATGGATCGTAAGGATCGCGCCTGCCCGGTCGTGTCGTCCGCTCATCATGCGTGCGAACTCCATGCGCTGGACCTCGTCCTCCAGTTTTGCCAATTCCGCATCGATTTCCGAACCCAATTCCTCGTCACCTTCCATGCCGGCCAGTTCGATCGTGTCCTTGATGTCCTGCAACATGGCCTTGACCTGTGCCAGTTTTTCAAGGTCCCCGGTCAACTGGGAGCGCTCCTGCAACAATGCCTTGGCCCGCCTCTGATCCGACCAGAAGTCAGGTGCTGCACTGAGTTCGTCTATTTCCTGGATTCGTTTTTGCTTGCCAGCCGGGTCAAAGATACCTCCCGAGGACCGCAATCCTCTGGGTAAGTTCCTTGAACTTATCCTTTTGAACCTCAAACATAAAAAGCCTCCACCCGTATTGTGCCCTGAACCGCTTCAGAATGCAATCCCAAATTCGAGGAATCTTCGATGTGAGGTTACTTTTAGACCACGTTATTCATCAAATCGTTACAAAATCAAGGATCAAAATCGTCCATTCTGACAAAACGCAGGTACAGGGGATTAGGTCAAAAACTTGGTGATCATAGCGACGTATTTACATGCATTCATAGCGTTTTTTGAATTGCAAGATTTTTTATTGATATGCGATGCATATCGGTTACTGGGTCCGACTGTGTCCCT
>WGCQ01000244.1 GCA_015493765.1 Deltaproteobacteria bacterium | reverse complement strand
GACAGGGCGACCGCGGTGGTCAAACAGCGCGCGCGGGGTTTAACCCCACAGACCTTTGGTGGTGGAACAGGTCTGTCCCCGGACCTGGATTTGGCTCGGCGTGCCGGCGGGGGAGGGCCCATGCGTTAGCCCGCCCTGCGTCCTGGCGCCCGCCGCTCGTGGCCGTTGACCGCTGGCCGTGACCGTTGGCCGTTGACCGTGGTTTCCGGCTGCGACGTAAGTCTTCCCGAAAGTCACTCAGGTCCGTCCCGAATCATCCCAGGCCCACTGTCTCTGTCCTATGGCACTGAATCCGAGACCGTGGCCGTTGGCCGTGACTGTTGGGGGGCGGAAGGTGAATCCCCTATCGCAGTTTTCTCAGTTCACATAATCCCTGTTTTGTGGTAAAAACCTTTAGCATTGGTGGGAGGAACCTATGAAAAACAAGGAATTACTCAACAGAATTGACGGTTACAAGGATGACATGATTGAACTCCAGCGGGAGTTGGTCAAACGTCCTGTGATGGGGCCTGAAAACAACGGCGATGGCGAGGCGGAACGGGCCGAATTCCTGGTCAAGTACCTGGTGGACCAGGGCTTTCCCAAACCCATGATTTACGACGTGCCGGACGAACGGGTCAGCACCAAAAAGCGACCCAACGTGGCCGTGAAAATCCCTGGTGCGGACACGAGCAGGACGTTGTGGTTCATGGCCCACATGGACGTGGTGCCCGCGGGTGACCTGGGCATGTGGGACGCTGACCCCTTTGTGATGCGCGTGGAGGGCGACAAATTGATCGGCCGCGGCGTGGAGGACAACCAGCAGGGCCTGGTATCCGCATTGTTTGCGCTGAAGGCCTTCATCGACCTGGGGATAACGCCGCCGGTAAACCTGGGACTTTTGCTGGTTGCGGACGAGGAAACCGGTTCGAAATATGGGATCGGCGGGCTTGTGGACCTGTACCCGGACGTATTCGGCCCCCGGGATGAATTCGTGGTGCCGGATGCAGGCGTATCCGATGCAACCATGGTGGAGGTTGCGGAAAAGGGTATCCTGTGGCTGAAGGTCACCACGAAGGGCAAGCAGTGCCACGCCAGTACGCCCGAGCAGGGTGTCAACGCGTTTCGGGCAGCCAGCAGGCTGGTGGTCATGCTGGATGACCTGTACGGTAAATTCGACGCAAAGGACCCGGTGTTCGACCCGCCCATATCCACGTTCGAGCCTACGAAAAAAGAGGCGAACGTGGATAACGTCAACACTATCCCGGGGGTGGACGTGTTTTACCTGGACTGCCGGGTACTGCCCAGCATCAGGCTGGATGACGTGCTGGACGCGGTCCGGTGCATGGCGGACAAGGTGCAGGAACAGTTTGGTGTAACCATAGACATCGAGGAGGTCCAGCGCGAGGAGGCCGCACCGCCGACCAGCGTGGATGCCGGCGTTGTCCAGGGAATCATGGACGCAATCACGCAGGTGTACGAGGTACAGCCCAAGGCCCAGGGCATAGGCGGCGGCACAGTGGCCGCATTCCTGCGGCGCCATGGCTATCCGGCAGTGGTGTGGTCCAAAATGGACGAAATGGCGCACCAGCCCAACGAGTACTGCTATATCAGCAACATGGTCAACGACTCCAAGGTCATGGCCCTGCTATCTGCAAACATGAAGTGAGGTAAAAATGATTCGGGAACGTATCCAAAAGATTGCACAGGCATTGCACTCAGAAGGGATCGATGCATGGCTGTTTTTCGATTTTCATAACCGTGAACCCATTGCGTACACCGTGCTGGGACTGCCCGTGAAGTTTTGCTCCAGGCGGTGGTATTACGCGGTACACGCGGACGGCCGGGCCACAAAGGTGGTTAGTGCCGTGGAGGCGGGCAAGATCGACGCGTTGCCCGGTGACAAGGTCGTTTACCGTTCCTGGGGCGAAATGGAGTCCGCGTTGAAACAGGCTCTTGGCGACGCAAAGACCGTTGCCATGCAGTATTCGCCGCAGGGTGCGATCCCGTACGTGTCCACCGTGGATGCGGGCACGGTGGAACTGGTGCGTGCCTTGGGCTATGACGTTGTGAGCAGCGCGGATTTGATCCAGTTGTTCGACGCGGTGCTGGACGAGGCGGCCTACCAGGACCACCTGGCCGCGGCAAAGAACTGCTACGAGGTCAAGGACCTGGCCTTTGACATGATTCGCAATGCCCTGAAAAACAAGGAAAAAATAAACGAATGGACCGTTGCCGAATTCATTTTGCAGGAATTTGACCGCCGCAACATGACCATGGACGGCGAAACGCCGATCGTGGGCGTGGACGGGCACCCTGCTGACCCGCATTTCGAACCGACGCCTGAAAACGCTTTGCCCATTGTCCCTGGCTCGAAGGTCCTGATCGACCTGTGGGCCCGATTCAAACGCGACGATGCGATTTACGGGGACATCACGTGGTGCGGCTATGCGGGGGCAAACCCGCCCGAGGACTATGCAAAACTGTTTTCCATCGTGGTGCAGGCGCGTGATGCGGGCGTGCAATTCATCAGGCAGCGGCTGGCTGATGGCAAACCAGTGGCGGGTTTCGAGGTGGACGACGTGGTGCGCAACGTCGTGAAACGGCACGGTTACGGCGATTACTTCGTGCACCGGACAGGCCACAACATCCACCACGAGGTCCACGGCAACGGTGCCAACATCGATAACCTGGAAACAAAGGACGCAAGGCGCCTGATCAACGGCGTGTGCTTTTCCATCGAGCCTGGGATCTACCTGCCTGATCGCATGGCGGTGCGCACGGAAATCGACGTGTGCATACGTGGAAACCAGGCAATTGTCAGCGGTCCGATGCAACGGGAATTGATCACACTGGAGTGATTTCATGGGTTATTTCATCTACCTGATAGCGGCCTACCTGGTCGTGCTAATGGGCTTCAACATATGGCGTGGACTGAAGGTGCGAGGCCAGGAGGACTTCATGGTCGCGGGCAGGTCGCTGTCCATGACCGTGATGGTGTTCACGCTGATCTGCACGTGGATCGGCAGCGGCACGTTCATCGCGGGCGCTGAATACGCCTTCAAGGCCGGGTGGTCCAGTTTGTGGATGCCAGCGGGCGCATGGGTCGGGATCGTGATCATCTATTTCCTGGCCGGCAAGATCCGGACGTTCGGCAAGTACACGGTGGGCGACATCCTGGAAAGCCGCTACGGCAAGTTTTCCCGCGTATTCGGGTCCATTGCCTTGATCATCTCGTTCACCGCGATCGTCAGTTACCAGTTGCGGGCCGGGGGCCTGATCCTGAACACGATCACCCAGGACAAGGCCGGGATCGTGTACGTGACCGATACTGAGGGCCACAAGGTGGAGGCCAGGGACTTCAAGGTAATACTGGACAAAAACGGGGACAAGGCCGGTTACGAATACCGGGACCCCCAGGGACGGTTGGTGCACAAAAAGGCTGGCCAGATAAGGGGTTACGAACACAAGGCACAGATCTCGGTTGCCCTGGGGCAAATCATTACCGCATTGATCGTGATCCTGTTCACCGCACTGGGCGGTATGCTGGCCGTGGCCTACACCGACCTGCCCAACGGCATCATCATCCTGATTGCCACGTTGCTGGCCCTGCCGTTCGTGATCCATACCGCGGGCGGGCTTTCAGCGCCCTTGAAGGTGTTGCCCCATGACCATTTCACGGTCGTATCGTCACATTTTGGCAAATATCCGTGGTTAAAGGCATTTTCGTACTTCCTGTCCACCATGTTTTTGCTGATGGGCATCCAGAGCATGTACCAGAAATTCTATTCCGCCAAATCACCTGCGGACGCAAAGCGCGCAACCGCCATTTGGATATTTGGCACAATTACCATCGAAACCGTGGTCGTGGCCATTGCGATCTATGCGTCCTCCTACCTGTGGGGCAAGGGGTATGACCCTGCTGCCGTGGTGCTGTTGGCAGCAACCCGCATGGTGCCGCCCGTGGTTGGAGTGATGCTGCTGGCCGCTGCCACCGTGGTCGTGATATCCACGGGCATGAACTACCTGCTGTCCCCGACCACTAACATCATGCGCGACATCTACCAGCGTTTCATAAACCCCGATGCAACCCAGTCCCGCATGGTGGGGCTGCAAAAGGTATCCGTTGTCGTGCTGGGGATTATTGCGTATTTCGTTGCCACCCAGTTAAGTTCCGTGCTGGAAATGGCGTATTTCGCCTACGTGATCTACGGCGTGGCCATTACGCCGGCCCTGATCGCGGCACTGGCATGGAAACGGGCGACACGCCTGGCAGGTACCGTGTCCATTGCATCCGGTACGATCGTGGCCCTGACCATGAAGGTCCTCACGTACGTGTTGCCTGCACGGCTCGTACCCGGCGGTGACGTGCTGGGGATTCCCTTGATTTATCCGTCCCTGCTGACATCCGTGGGCCTGCTGATCCTGGTGACATACCTGACCCCACCACCGACCCGCGAAGAATTGAAGGAGTTGTTCCCTGATGAATCTTAGGCGTATTCTTGCCTTTTTCCTGATACTTGGTATTGCCCTGCCTGCCGTGGCCAGGAAACACCACGCCGGCCGCCACCACAGACGCCATTACCATCACAGGCCCCACTACTGCGTAACCTACGAGGTTATGCCCGGTGACACGGCCTGGGGAGTGGCCAGGATGTTCGGCGTACCCAGCACGCATATCTATTACCGTGGCAGGCCTGCGTGTTACAGGGTAAAACGCGGCAAATACAAATGCTCCGTAAAGTTCAGGATTGGCCGGACCCTGAAGGTATGTGCGGACTACCACCTGGCACCGTATTACAAAGAATACTACGTGGTACGCAAACACGATTACCCGGGCAAGGTGGCCAGGCGTCTGCATGTGTCCTTGACCCGCCTGGAGCGCTGGAATCGCTACAGGTTCGCCCATAATCGCAAGGGTCACCTGAAATTGATTCCAGGCAAACGCATGGTGTATCTGAAACGCGGTTCTGCCGCGAGTTCCTCGATCGGTGCCCCCTTCAGGGGCAGGCTGGTCAACGGCGTACAACTGCATTCCGGCCCGGGTTACCACGTGCGTTGCCCGGCCTATGCCTGGGGCACGAACGAAACGATTCACAGCATACTGAATGCGATTGCCTGCTTCAGGGCCAAGCATCCCGACGCTCCCAAGGTGGTGATCGCGGATATCAGCAAGCGCTATGGCGGCAAACTGAAACGCCACAAATCGCATCGCAGTGGCCGGGACGTGGACGTGGGCATGTTTGCCGTATGGGGTAACAGCGAGACCGACATCCCCAATCACAGGCCCCAGGACCTGAACATTCCTTTGACCTGGGACCTGATAAAGTGCTTCGTTGACACGGGCAAGGTCAAGATGATATTCCTGGATTACCGTATGCAAAGAAGGTTTTACTTCTACCTGAAAAAACACCCGAATCTGATCCCCAAGGGCCACACCTTGAACGAACTTATCGAGTACCCAAAGGGCAAACATTCGCATACCGGGCTGATCCGTTACGAACCGGGCCACCGTTCCCACTTCCACGTACGTTTCGTGTGTCCCAAGGGCGACGGTGCCTGCAGGGATTAAATCCTGGTTCGCTTGCAGTGTCAGATTCCCGAATTTAGTCAGGTAATTTGGGATTAGCGTTCAAGTTTGACAACATGACAACGACAAATTAGAATATGCGCAGTCTTGGAGGTTCACATGGCTAAATTTATGTGTCCGCAATGTCATAACGAGGTTACGTTAGAGGACAAATTCTGCATGAACTGCGGGGCAAACCTGGAGGTCGTGGGCAGGGTCGAGGTGGACAAGACCCCCAACGAAAAGGGGGGTGAAGAACCTGCGGCGGGCTTCAGGGTCACGATGCTCAGCATGAGCACCAACGAGCAGGATGTCAGGGAATTAAAAGAAGGCACGCTAACCATAGGCAGGGAAAAGGGTGACTGGATAATCGATGACCCATCCATGTCGCCGTCCCATGCAATGCTGACGATAAAAGGGGATAAAATCCAGGTGGATGACCTGGGCAGCCTCAACGGTATATATAAAAAAGTGTTGGAACCCACCATGCTAAAAGGCGGGGAATACCTGCTGGCCGGCAGCACTTACCTGCGGTTCGAAGCGGTATCGGCACCGGATGAATTTGCACTCCAGATGTACATGGGGCCACAGGACTCGTACCCGGTGGCCACGCTGACCATACTGCTTGCCGGGTGCAGGGACGGCGAGGTTTACCCTGTGCACAAATTACCTTTTGAAATAGGACGCGAATCAGGTGACCTGCAACGCCCATCGGATAATTTTCTTTCTTTTAAGCACTGCCGGCTGATTCGTATGGGCAGTGGTATCGGTATCGAGGATGTGGGCAGCACGAACGGAACCTTCATCAAGATACAGGAACGCGCATTACTGCAGGCAGGCGACTGGCTTCACATGGGCCAATACTTATTCAGGATTGAATCACTGTGAAACTGACTTCTTTGTCCCTGGTGATACCGGCATACAACGAGGCCGGAAGGCTGCCAGATAACCTTCCGGCTGTTGCGAAATACCTCAACGAACGATTCGAGGACTACGAGGTAATTGTTGTGGATGACGGGTCCAGGGATGACACCGTGGCGCTGGTCAGGTCATACGCAGATCAGTTCAAGTCATTGAAAATCCTGCAAAATCCCAAAAATATGGGCAAAGGATTTTCCGTACGCAGGGGTGTTGAGTCCTCGCAATTTGATTACGTGCTTATGAGCGATGCGGATTTTTCCACGCCCATCGAGGACCTGGAACGGCTCGAGCCCTTTGCCGGGCCTGACACCCTGGTAATAGGCTCCAGGGCTACGACGGATGCACAGATCACCAAGCACCAACCCTTTTACCGCGAATACATGGGTAAAACATTCAACCTGCTGGTCAGACGCATGCTGGTATCCGGTATCCATGACACCCAGTGCGGATTCAAATTGCTGGGTCCTTTTGTAAAGGAAAAGGTGATTCCATTGATGAAGATCGATGGCTTTGCCTTTGATGTGGAAATGCTGTTGCTGGCCAGGTCCGTGGACATACGGATCCGGGAAGTCGGGGTCAGGTGGCGTAACGATGAAAGAACAAGCGTGAATCCGATCAAGGACTCACTGACCATGCTCATGGAGGTATTCAGGATCCGCTTGATACACAAAGGACACAAACTATAGGAACACCTTAACTTATGTCGGCAAAAATATTTTTTACTGTAAGTCCGGTTGAAAAGATGGCAGCCCTGGTACAGGACCGGGGACTGGTACGTTTCGGCATCGAATACTCGCTCAGGCCCACGCTGCGCGGTTCGATATTCCTGGCCAAGGTTGAGGCGGTCCAAACCGGTATCGGGGCCTATTTCCTGGATTTTGGCGGAAATCGGCAGGGATTCCTGGGGTTTTCAGCAGTCAATGACAAGGCAATCGAGTTCATGTCAGGAAAAAAGAAGAAAAGCAGGACCCTGAAACCCGGTGACAAGATCCTGGTGCAGGTTGAAAAGGACGAACGCGGAAACAAGGGTGCCAGCCTGACGACCAACATCAGTTTGGCAGGTCGATTCCTGGTGCTGCTGCCCTTTAGCAACAGGACCGGAGTTTCCCGCAGGCTCCCGGCCGAAGAGCGCAAACGCCTGCGCGAGGTGGCCAGCAAACTGAAAGTACCAAGGGGGTTCGGCCTGGTGGTCAGGACGTCCGGCGGCCAGCATGACAAGAAAGACCTGGAGGATGACCTCAAGGCCCTGTTACGGGAATGGGACAGGATAGCCCAGGCTGCCAAGAGGGCCAGGAAGCCCAAGGTATTGCACACGGAACCGGACTTGTTCGTGCGATTCCTGCGTGATTTCATGGACGAAACCGTGGATGAGGTGTGGGTGGATGACCAGAAAACCCGGAATCAACTCGCGGATTTCGCCAAACACAGGCTGTTGAAACCATCGAGCATGATAAAATTTTATGGCGGCAGCGTGCCATTGTTCGAGGAATACGGGATCCAGCAGGAAATACACAAATTATATTCGCCCAAGGTCAGGTTTGGCAAGGGCGGGACTATCGTGTTCGGCTATTCGGAGGCCGGGGTGATGATCGATGTGAACTCGGGCCGTCGCATGGACAGCAAGCCGGAGGACACGGCATTCCATACCAATATGGAGGCTGCGGCGGAAATCGCCAGGCAGGTGATACTACGGGACATATCCGGGATCATTGTGGTGGATTTCATTGATATGAAATCCACGAGCAGGCGAAGGGCCGTGGAGGAACAACTGCGCAAGGGCTTTGAAAACGACAAGGCGGAAATGGATTTCGGCCGGATCAGGGATTTCGGGTTGATGGCATTCAGCCGTGAACGCATGGGTCCGCCGTTGCAGCAGTACTCCACCACCAGGTGCCCGGTTTGCGGGGGCAGTGGCAGGCTGCGTGACCCGGGCCTGGCTGCATCGGATTGCATACGCTCGATGACGAGTTTCGTTGCTGCCAGGGACAACGTCCAGGCCGTGGCCGTGCGTTGCGAGGTGTCAGTGGCCAATTTCCTGTCCAATTACCTGCGCGACCAGGTGGTTAAACTGCAAAACCGTTTAAAAACAAAGATTTTTGTTTTGTCCGACCCTTCCCTGGGCCGTTCGGATTGCCTCGTTGAATCCGTTGACCCTGATGCCCTGCCCATGAGCGTGATGGAACGCGAGGAAGGGAATAACGACAAGGGTTTTGTTGGCTTGATTAAACGTCTTCTTGGTATGTGAGGATGCAATGATTGACCTGAAATTTATCGCGGAAAATTTGGACGTGGTGCAAAAAAAATTGGACGACCGCGGCGTTGAGGTGGACATCGGCCAGATACTACAGTTGAACGAACGCAGAAAGGCCATGGTGGCCCGGCACGACGAACTGAGGCACCGTCAAAAAGAGGTTTCCAAGGGGTTCAGGAACAAGGACCTGAATGCATCACAACGGGAGGAATTGCGCAATCAGGCGGCCACACTGGCTGCGCAGGTCAAGGAACTGGACGAGGAGATCAGGGAACTGGATGTGAGGATACGTGAAAGGCTCTTGATGGTGCCAAACCTGCCGGCCGATGATGTACCCGTGGGCAAGGACGAAAACGACAACGTTGAGGTCAGGCGCTGGGGCGAAGCACGTGTTTTCGATTTCAAACCAAAGGAACACTGGGAAATCGGGCAGGCATTGGGGATACTGGACTTCAAGGCGGCAGGCAAGATATCGGGTTCCAGGTTCGTGTTATATCGGGGGGCCGGGGCCAGGTTGGAACGGGCACTGGCCGCGTTCATGCTGGATTTGCATACGGGCGAACACGGTTATGACGAGGTTCTGCCACCGTTTTTGGTGACTGCGGACACCATGACAGGCACCGGACAGCTGCCCAAATTCGAGGAAGAGGCGTATAAAACCAAGGACGACCTGTACCTGATCCCCACGGCCGAGGTCCCGGTGACCAACATGTACCGGGGCGAAATATTGCAGGGTAAGGACCTGCCCCTGAAATACGCCGCATATTCGGCCTGTTTCCGTCGCGAAGCCGGTAGTCACGGCAAGGACGTACACGGCATTATCAGGTTGCACCAGTTTCAAAAGGTGGAACTGGTAAAATTCGCCATGCCCGAAGAATCGTTCAAGGAACTGGAAACCTTGACCAGGGACGCGCAGGAGGTGCTGAAACGACTGGGTCTGCACCACCGGGTGATCCAGTTGAGTACCGGTGACCTGGGTTTTTCCGCAGCCAAGTGCTATGACATCGAGGTATGGATGCCGGGTGAAGGCCGGTTCAGGGAAATATCCTCGTGCAGCAACTGCGTGGATTTCCAGGCCAGGAGGGCAAATATCCGCTTCAGGCGCGCCCAGGGGGCTAAACCGGAGTTCGTACACACGTTGAACGGGTCCGGGGTTGCCATAGGCCGGACCGTTGCGGCTATCCTGGAAAACTACCAGCAGGCTGACGGGTCTGTGGTCATACCCGAGGCCTTGCGACCTTACATGGGCGGCCTCGAACGCATAGAGAAACCGAATAAGTAAAAATCGCGCCCGAGCCCGCGGCCCAAATTACCTGTCTAAAATTGGGTGCGGGTGGACCGCTTTCAGGGCTCGGAGCCATAATTGGATTCGACAATCCGAAATCTCTTCCGAAATTTGCCAAACCTTGGATTTTTCTTTATTATATTTTGGATTCATGCCTCGAAGATAGCAGGGAGGAGCAGATGAGAAAACTAAAATGGTTCGCTGTATTTTTTATGTTTACGGCCATTGCTTGCGGCGGTGGTAATTCCATAGGCAGCGCCCCGAATACCGATGTGGCGGAGGACGCTACCCAGCCTCAACAGGATGTATCACAGGACCTTGCCGCACCCGACAACACAGTGGCTGATGTCGGCTCCAACCTGGCTGTGGATACCAAGTTGGACAAGGCCAAGTACAAGGCCGGTGAGGTGGTCAAGGTCACCTGCGTGGTCAATGGAGGTACTGCGGAGACACAGGCCAAGGTCATGCCCGCGGACGGCGTCACCCAGACGAAGGCAGGATTCAAGGTTACCAAGACCGGCGATTACAAGGCCGTGTGTTCGATTAAGGGCACATCGATAACGGACCCTACGCCTGCCAAGTTTACGGTTATACCCGGTGACCCCGCTCACATAGAACTGTCTGCCAAGCCAAACAAGCCGGGATTCAAGATCGGCGACAGGGTAAAAATCACTGCCAAGGTCACGGATGACTATGGCAACACGTGTCCGGATGCCCAGTTGAATCCGTTTTCGTACACACCCCAGGGCATTGCCAAGGACGTGCCAAACAAGCCGGACTGGCTGGAATTCGCCGCGGAAGGCCAGGTGACCGTGACCGTATCCGTGATGGATTTCGACAGCGTGAAGGGCGAAATTTCCCTCTGGTGCGACGAAAGCGGACCGGTGATCAAAATCACGAGTCCCGCACGTGGCGCCATGCTGACCGGGGATACAAAAGTCGAAGTACAGGGAACCGTAACGGACGCTGTCAGCGGCGTAAAATCCGTCAAAATCAACGACAAGGATGTGAAACTGGATAAAAGCGGGGCTTTTTTATTCGTGATCGACTCGGTTCACGGCATGAACCTGATCGACCTGGAGGCCCAGGATAACGCGGGTAATAGTTCCAAGGTAATCCAGACCTACCTGTTTTCTGACAAGTACTATGCCGATATGAACGCCCCTGACCCGGCCAAGGCACTGGTGGACCAGGGAATCATGGCCTGGTTGGACAAAACGAGTTTCGACGACCAGGACCACGACCCCAGTAATCTGAATGACCTTTCGACAATTGTGGAAGTGCTGCTGCTGAACCTGGACTGGAATACGTTGATACCGAGTCCGGCCACCAGAATCAGTATTCTGGGTACGACATACGACCTCTATCTGAAAAACGTCAGCATAAAAAGCGACCACGTATCCATGACACCTGGCAGCGGATACCTGAAGATGAAGGTCGATCTGAACAAGTTTCATGCTGACTTTAAATTGAAAAAGGTCAAGGGGCTTGGCTGGGACACCAGCGGCTCCATGGACGCCGATTCGGCCAGCATCAGTATGAAGGTGTTTCCCCAACTGGGACCGAATGGCCAGATTCACAGCGACATCAAGGATGTGAACGTCCAAATGAACGGCTTGAAAGTCAAGGTTGGTATATCCATTCCCCTGGACTTGATCAAGGGTCAGATCGAAAAGATGCTGAAGGACCAAATCGTAAAACAGGTTGGACCGGCCCTGGACAAGGCCTTGAACAGTTTGAACATGGACAAGGACTTCCCGATCAGCCCGTTCGTAGGCACTGGCGACCCGGTGAACCTGCACTTGAAGACCCAGGTGCAGGAACTCACGTTTACCGATGCCGGTATGCTGGCTGGCATGAAGGCATCCATGACCACGGCCAAGGCCATAGAACCGCCGAATCCCTCCCTTGGCTCCATCGGGCGTGGTACATGCCTGACAGGCAAGGGCAAGGGCAAACTGCCGCAACAGCACAAGATCGAGGCCGGCGCATTCGACGATGTGCTTAACCAGGCGATGTTTGCGTTGTGGTGGGGCGGCCTGTTGAATATCGACGCAACCGGCAAGGACCTGGGCCAGGACCTGTCGCAGTACGGAATCAAGTCCCTGCACATCGTGACCACGCCGTACCTGCCGCCCATTGTTAACGGCTGCCGTGATGACAAGCATTTATTCATCCAGTTGGGTGACATGGGAGTGAGCCTGGACCTGGACATGGGCGGACAGGGCCATGCGGACATGTTCATATCCCTGGATGCACGGCTGGACCTGGCCGTGGCCCAGGTTGATGGCAAAACCATGATTACCTTCGATATAAAGGACCCGCAGGTGTACTCCCAGATCACGAACACATCAGGCAGCCTCAAGGGCAAGGAGGCATTGCTGGAAACGATGCTAAAAACCATGCTGGTGGATCAATTGCTGGGCCAGTTGAAAAAGAAGATGCCGGGATTCGAGATACCAGCCATTGACTTGCATTCGTTCATGGACAGCATACCCGCGGGAACCACGCTGAACATTACGCCCGAGGACCTGGTCAGGATCCTTGGCTACACGGTACTGTACGCCCACCTGGGTAAATAAATTATCGCAATCAGACATTGATCATAAAATTAGTATTTTCCCTTGATCTTTTTCTTGAAAAGTCTTAAAAAGAGATAGACTTTTGCGAAGAGGTAGTTCTATGAAGAAAACCAGATTTATTGGTCACGTGTTTTTCCTGCTGACCACGGTGTTTCTGATTGCAGGGCTGTACAGCGTGCGTGTAAGCGCCAGGAAGGCCATGCCCAAAACTGTCAAAATCAAGGCAAAAATGGGTACGGTTACATTCAACCATGCTGCTCACTTGAAGCGTCACATCAAGTGCATCACGTGCCACCACATGATGAAAAAGAACCCCAACAAAATGGCTTGTCGTTCGTGCCATGGTGTGAAGGGCAGCAAGGCCCCCAAGCCCATGACTGCGTTCCACACGACTTGCAAGGGCTGCCATAAGAAAAGGGGCGGTCCCACCAAGTGCAACGGCTGCCACAAAAAGTAAACATTTTCGGTTCTTCCTTTCATAACATCCCTGAAATACATTCACTAAACTGTTGAAATCCGCTACAATCGCTCCATGTTTGGTCGCTCCAGCCTGAAACGGCTCAATATCGGCGCATTATTGCTGGCCCTTGTCCTGGTTATCGGAACGGCCGGTTATTATTTTCTTGGGCACGGGCGGTTTGCACCGTTACAATGCCTGTACATGACGATCATCACTATTTCAACCGTGGGGTACACGGAAGTCCTCCCGATTTCCAAGGACCCTTCGCTGATCGCTTTCACCGTGGCCTTGATCGTGGTTGGCATGGGGACCTTAATGTATTTCGTAACCGCGTTTGCAGCCTTTGTAATCGAAGGTGAACTCACTGATATATTGCGGAGGAAAAGGATGCAGCAAATATTGAATAAACTCACCGGTCATGTCATTGTATGCGGCGCTGGCAGGACCGGCTCCTATGCTGCCGGACGGCTGGTTCAAAACGGTTACAAGGTCGTACTGATCGACAAGGAGGAAAGCCTGCTGACGGGATTTCCCCAGGTCAACGGCGGGCAAATTCTGCCCATTGCCGGTGATGCCACCCAGGAATCATTGCTGGATCAGGCTGGTATAGCGGACGCATCGGGCCTGATCGCTGCGCTTAGCAACGACCAGGACAACCTTTACCTGACCCTGACGGCCCGCCAGATGAATCCGTCCATCCGGGTCATTGCCAAGGCAAGCGCCAGGGAGGCGGTCAAAAAACTGGCACGCGTAGGTGCTGACAGGGTAATTTCACCCGCACTGATTGGGGGTTACAGGATGTCCCTGGAGGTCACTGCACCGGAGGTATCCGATTTCCTGGATTCCCTGCTTTACCAGGGGTTATCCGACCTGACCATGGGTGAAATGCGCATAAAGCCAGGCTCCAGGCTGGTGGGAACGTCCCTGAGGGATGCACACCTGCGTGACCGGCATTTGTTAGTGCTGGGCCTCAAGGAGCCTGATACTGGACGGTTTGTGTATGCACCTGATTCTTCCACCGTATTAAAGGAAAACATGGTACTGATCGTACTGGGTAAAACCAGTGAGATAAAAAGGGGTGCATAAGATTTGTAAGACCTCAAATCCATTCGTAAATTCCAAAATACCGTACCCAATCCGGGAGTTACCAGGCGGGTTTACACCCGCTCCTACGAATATTGTGTAGATTCAGTGCGTTACATTACAAGACAAATTGTGTGTTGTGTAATGTAACGACTTTTTCAACATCCAACATCCTCGAAGCCGCCTGCGCTCCCTGGCTTTCGTCTCCACCGCGGTCCACACGGTCTCGGTCAACGGTCTCGGTCAACGGTCACGGACACGGCCAACGGTCAACGGCCAACGGTCAACGGTCAACGGCCAACGGCCAACGGTCACGGCCAACGGTCAACGGCCTCGGTCAACCAAATGCGAGCGGGACGCCCGCGAAACAAGCAGGCGAGGCCGAGGGTGTTGATTTGATAGATTTAGTGGTGAATACGAAAATTTGTGTATTTTGCAACTCCTTGAAACACAAATAAAATTCAAGATGCCGGCTGGAAGCCGGCGATCCCAGGGAGACTTTTTCAACACCCGCCGGCGGCCTGCGCTCCACATGCCGCCTGTGCTCCACGACTTGCGTTTTCACCGGGATCACACGGCCACGGT
>WGCQ01000243.1 GCA_015493765.1 Deltaproteobacteria bacterium | reverse complement strand
TTTGACAGGGCGACCGCGGTGGTCAAACAGCGCGCGCGGGGTTTAACCCCACAGACCTTTGGTGGTGGAACAGGTCTGTCCCCGGACCTGGATTTGGCTCGGCGTGCCGGCGGGGGAGGGCCCATGCGTTAGCCCGCCCTGCGTCCTGGCGCCTGCTATCCGTGACCGCTGGCCGTTGGCCGTGGCCGTTGGTCGTGGTTTCCGGTTGTAACGGAAACCACCCGAAAGGCCCACGGACCGTCCCGAAGCAGCCGAAGGCTGCGTCCCGCCGCCCGATACCCGACGGTCGAATCCGTGGCAGTGACCGTGGCAGTGCCAGGGATGGATTTACTGGGTGGTTGGTTTCTTCTTGTCTTGCTGACCCTGGAAGCATTGCAGCTGCCTTACTCCGTCTAAGACACCAAGGTCCGGTCGCCTGGCTGCAAGGGCGCACACGAAATCCCTGATCACTGCCCTGTGTGCCGCAGGTGCAAGCCCAAGAGCCTCCAGGTAGTGTTGCATGGCCTGTTTAGTCCTGCCAGCGGCCTCCATGACCCTGCCTGCCACGAACTGGGCATCCCAGCGTTTCGGCTCCAGGCGCAGCGCCTTGTTGATCCATTTGACGGCCGTGCCTACGGGTTTGCCCGCCTGCAACTGGACCGTTGCCATGCCCAGCATGGGCCTGTACCAGCCGGGAAACAACCTCAACGCCTGCCTGAAATCGGCCCTGGCCTGCGCGGTATCCCCTTTTATGAGGGCCTGCTGTCCCCGGGATACGGCCTGCATGGCGTCCGACACGCTATCCGCCCGTGTACTGGTCGTGGCAAGCGTTACGATTAGGAACACAATGAAACCTATTGTTTTAATAGCAGTTTCCACGGGTGCTTCTTTACATCCTTGATCAATTCCACCAGGTCCCAGTATATCTGCTTGTCCTTCATCAGCATGCTCAGCGAGTTGTCACCCGAATCGAGCCTTGCAATGATGTCCTTGGCCTTGTCCAGGATCGTCATGACCTTCTGTGAGCCTTGATGAATCGGCGCCTTGAGTTCCTTTATCATGTCCGACAGGTCCTGCATGCCCTTTTGTGCATCAACCATCAGTTTACCCACGCCCTTTAACTGCCTGCTGACGTCCTGCAGGTTGTCCACGATGTCGTTGACCTTCTGGTACTGGCGGGTGATGTTTTCTATGTGGATCGTGATCTTTTTGGTGTTCACCAGCGTGTCACCTGCATTATCAACGATCCGCTTGATCCCGGCGCGGTTCTCGTTGATCAGGCTGTCCACGTCCCTGGCCAGTTTGTCCGCGTGATCCAGGATATCTTCGATCCGCTTGCGGTTACCTTTAAGTGCGCTGTTGACCTGTTTCAGGATCGAGTCCGCACTGGCTGCGAAGTCCTCGATCTTCATGGGTGCAACGCCAACGAATACCTCGCCGGGTTTTGCCACGGGTTTTGCCATGGAACCAGGTGCGATCTCTATGTACTTCTGGCCCAGCAGGCCCTCGGTGGCGATGTAAAACCTGGCATCCTGGTGGATCTGTTTCAAATGTTTCTTGAATATGCGCAGTTTCATGCGTATCATGACTCGACGGCCTGTTTTTGGGTCCTTTCTGCCTGCCCACAATTCGATCCCCTTGATCTTGCCGACCTTGACGCCCGTAATCCTCACAGGGGCACCCACCTCAACCTGCCCGGTATTCGGATAGTCCACGTATATGATTACCCGTTTTTTGAAACTGAAGTCGCCCAGTTCAAATATGAATCCCACCAACAGCGCAAGCGATATCAGGACCACGGCGCCGATCTTCAGTTCGAGGTTTTTTGTTGCCTTTGCCATTTACGTCTCCATTGGTCCCTGGGGTAGTCCACCCAGAAACTGCCTCACGATCGGGTCGTCCGAGCGTTTAAAATCCATGGGTGTACCGTCCATGTAGATGTTTCCTTTGTACAAAAAAATGATCCGTTCCGCAACGGTCATGATGGAACGCAGGTCGTGGGATACCACCAGCACGGTCACACCCAGGTTGTGCTTCAGGTGGCGGATCATGTCATCCACGTTTGCCGCTGCGATCACGTCCAGGCCCGTTGTGGGTTCGTCCAGTATCGCGTATTTCGGCTCCAGCGTAAGCGCCCGGGCAATGGACACCCGCTTTTGCTCGGAAGGCCCCACCTCCTGCGGCATCAGGTCGGCCTTGTCCTGCATCTGGACCATTTCCAGGTATTTCATGGCCTCCTTCAGTGCTGCCTGCTTGCGCATCCGCCTGTGAACGCGCAGGGGCAGGGCCACGTTTTCCGCCAGGGTCATGGAATCAAACAGCGTGGACAACTGAAATACCAGCACGCAGTCCTTGCGAACCTTGTACAGCGTCTTTTCACTGGCAGTGGTCACGTCCACGCCATCCACGAGCACCTTGCCCCTGTCCGGGTACAGATGGCCCACGATGTGTTTCACGAACACGCTCTTGCCCGTTCCTGATGCCCCTATGATGTACGTGATCACCCCCTCCCGGATCACGGTTGTAATATCGTTTAACACCTGGTGGGTCCCGAAGGACTTGGATATGTGATCGAACCTGATCATCCCGTTGCCAAATAACCTATTGTACTTATTACAAAATCCAAAATTATGCACGCGAAACTCGAATTCACCACGGCCCTGGTAGTGGCCCAGCCAACGCCCTCGGAACCCGGGGTGGACGAAAAGCCGCTCTCCGCAGCCACGATCGGGATCGCCACACCGAATGCTGCGGCCTTGGACAGCGCGATCCACACATCGCTCATCTGGGTAAGGTCCAGCACGAAAAAGACCCTGGGGTTTACGCCGAACCGGGCATAGGCAATAAACATGCCTCCCAGGATCGTGATCGCGATCCCCCACACCATCAATGCGATCGTCATAACGAATATGCCGGTCAGCCTGGGCACCATCAAAAAATCCACCGGGTCCGTGCCGCTCAGGCGCATCGCATCCAACTGGTCCGTCACCTTCATGGAACCGATTTCCGCGGCTATGCCTGCACCTATGCGCGTGGACAGCATTAACGCAACCACCATGGGACCCAGTTCCCTGAGCACCACCGGTATCTCTGCAGGTCCCACTATGGACAACTGGGGGATCATTTCCAGCATCTGGACGCAGGTGGCATAGGTCCCGATTATGCCTAAAAACGCCATGACCACGGTGATAAAGACCATGGAGCGGTTGCCCGCGTTGTACATCTGTTCAAAGGTGTTGTGCCATGGAAAACGCCCCCTGAACATGGCGCGCAACGTGCGGCCCATCAGCAGTATGTAACTCCCAATCAGTCTCATTCCCACAACACCGTGATTACAAAATCGATGACGAATATCAGTATGGCGGATGCAACCACGCTGTCGTTGACCGCCCTTCCAACACCAGTGGCCCCGCCCTTGACTCTCATTCCGTTATAGCATGAGACCACGGCAATGGCCCCCCCGAATATACCTGCCTTCAGGATACCGTTCAGGAAATCGGGCAGGTGGTTGCCACTGACAACGCCCAGGAAAAACACCCTGAAATCGATCCCCAGCAGGGCCTGGGCGGTCAGTGCGCCGAACAACAGCGCCACGAGGTCGCCTATGGACGACACCAGCAGCATCACGATGATCATTGTCAAAAACCTGGGCAGCACCAGCAACCGAATCGGGTCGATTGCAAGCATGCGCATGGCATCGATCTGCTCCGTGACCGCCATGGTGCCCAGTTCCGCTGTATTATTGGCCCCGACCCGGCCGGAAAACATCAGGCCCAACAGGACCGGTCCGATCTGGGAAAAGATCGCCACGCCCGCGGTCGATCCCACGATGGACGTGGCACCCGTGGAACGCACGTACGCAGCCGTCTGGATCACCATCAGTGCGCCTATGAATGCCGATGTCGCCACCAGCACGGGCAGGGACTTTATGCCGGTCTTGTAGAACTCGTTCTTGAATTCGTCCCAGTCCAGGGAAAACGGAAACATGGACAGCAGGGTCTTGTACAGCAGGATCGTCCATCCCCCGGCCTCTGTACACACATCGGCCAGCAGGCCCAGCAGGGGAAATCGGCTCAAGTGGATACCTTTGGCTTCGGAAAGAACTGCCTCACCACCGGGTCGTTGCTTTGCCATATCTCCTCTACGTTTCCGGAAAAATGCACAAT
Organism: Deltaproteobacteria bacterium; assembly: GCA_015493765.1. Lineage (GTDB taxonomy): Bacteria > Myxococcota_A > UBA9042 > DTJE01 > S145-11 > S145-11. Next base: position 4,223 of record WGCQ01000243.1, on the reverse strand, counting down.
ACCATTGTATAGAATGTGCACACGGTCTGCAATTTTTATCAACCTGTCCACGTCCTGGGTGGCCAGTATCACGGTATTTTTGGCCTGCTCAAAGGTCCTGCGGACCAGTTCGAATATCCTGGAGGACGTGACCGGGTCGAGCCCTGCGGACGGGTCGTCCAGGACCAGCAGGTCCGGGCTGCCGATTATGGCCCTGGCCATGGCAACGCGGCGTTTCATGCCACCTGACAGGCTCTTGATTTCCTGGTCCTCTATGCCTGGCAGCCCCACGGCCTCCAGGGTCCGGGTGACCTTCTCACGGATTTCCGGGGTCAACCTGTCCGGCTGGCCATTGGTCAAGGGGAAGGCCACGTTGTTCAGCACGTCCAAAAAATCGAATAACGCCAGATTCTGGAACTGGAACCCGATCCTCCGACGGACCTTGTTGAGTTGTGCAGGGTCCATGTCCTTTATGTTCTTACCAAACAACAGGATTTGACCTTGATCGGGCTCAAGCAGGGTTGCGATCATGCGCAGCAATACCGACTTGCCGCTGCCCCCGGGGCCGACCAGCCCGTGTAACAACCCGGCCTCGATGTCCATGTCCAGGTGGTTGAATAATTCAATGCGGCCAAAGGCCTTTGTCAGGCTTTTTACGGAAACAACTGTCTGCATCAGGCGTTCCTCCATACATCCATGATGGCCTGTCCACCTATGGCGCCATCACGCAGGATCACCACGCGGTCCTGCGTACATTTCACAATGGTGGACGGCCGGCCCAGCAGGGGTTTATCCGCAGGCAACACCCCATCCACCATGGCAACCAGCACCGGGTCCAGGTCCGAAATCGAGGCTGGTGCATGCCTGCCTGGCAGGTTGGCGCTCGTGGATACGATCGGCACCCCAGCGGCCTGGACCAGGCGCATTGCTGCCGGGTCACTGCGCAACGCGATGCTGTGGTCAGGTGCGGCCACGTGTCCCAGGCCCGGTCTGGCATGCAGCACCAGGGTCAGGGGGCCGGGCCAGAATCGCCGGGCCAGGCGCTGTTGTGAGGGGGTGAATATTGCGAGTTGTTCGGCCATGCCCATGCCCGATACCAGGCAGATCAGGCCCTTACTGCGTCCCCTTTTGATCGCATTAACCCGTTGCACGGCCTGTACGTCCAGGGCATTGCAGCCAATGCCGTAAAGCGTGGACGTGGGATAGATGATCACGCCGTGGTCGGCCAGTAATGCCGCGGCCTCGTCAAAGGTCAGCAATCGCATTCGCCGTGTCTTCCCATGCGGCAAAGTCATTAAAGAACAGGTCAGGCCCCAGTGCCTGCAACCGGTCGGCATCGGTCCATCCCGTGGCAACCAGTACGACCTTTGCACCCATGGCACGGGCCACCTTGTACTCGGCGGGCGAATCGCCCACGACCACGCATTCCCCCGGAGGCACTGCGTGTCCCAGCAGGGTCCCGGCCCTTTGCAGTGCCATTTGTGTCAGGCGTGTACGGTCCATGCTGTCCGAGCCAAACCCGCCGAATCCGAACAATTGCCACAGCCCGGCCCGCTCGAGTTTTATCCTGGCCCCATCCCTCAGGTTTCCGGTTGCCAGGCCCACGGCCAGCCCTTGCCGTGTAAGTGCATGAATCAATTCGGGAATACCGGGCAGCACCGTGTATCTTTTGGCCCGGGGCACTTCCTGGTTCAGGATTTGAATATATCGCCGGAAAAAGGCCTCGGCTTCGTCTGGTGTAGGGTCCCGGTTGAATGCCATGTTGAATGCGGTCTTCAGGATGTGCGGGTCTGTCATGCCGGTAAAACTGACCCGGGCAAAGGCATTTTCCCTGTGAAACAGGTCGTTGAAGGCCATGGACATGGCGCGGGACCCGGCCCCGCCCGCCTTGACCAGGGTGCCGTCGAGGTCGAACAGGACTACCTGTGCAGCCATCTGTCCACACTGGCCGGTTTCAGTGACCTTGGAATACGCCTGGGTATGTTTGCATAGGTGGCCGCGGCGGTGATTGCCACGATGTCCGCAGGGCCGGTCATGATCGTTTGCAACTGGCCGCGGGCCTTTTTACCGCAGCACAACCCCGTGACCCGTATCGCCGTGATCCGGCAGCCCGTATCCTTGTCGTTCAGCAAGGCCTGGGCCAGGGGACATGCATCCCGGCACGAGGTCTCGGCCATGTTCAGCAGGGCATTTTTGCGCACATCCGGGTAATCGCTGACAGACACCAGTTTTTGCAGCAGGGCCTTGCGGTCTTTCAAGGGCACCACGTCCAGGCACTTGAACGCCACGTTGCGGATGAACGGAACCGTGGATTTGATGGCGGCCTTTACAAACGGGGCAAATGCCTTTCCAAAATGGTGTGCCAGGGCCTGGATGTCGGACACATCCAACCCGTCCACTATGCGGTCGAAATTGGACAAAGCCACCTTGGGTGTCACCGTGATCAGGTTTCTCAACACGGCCAGCCGGATTTCCGGGTCCGGTTCCTCGATGAACGCCCGAAGCAGCTTGGCGGCCTTGGGGTCCAGGACACGGGCAATGGCCAGGATAGCGGCCTTTTTGATCTTGGGATTGGCGTCGTACACGTGGTAGGACAGGGTATTCACCACGGATACGTCCTTTAACTTGTCCAGTGCATGGATGATTGCCAGTTTCATGGCAGGGTCGTAGGCCTCCTTCAGTGCCCGTTGCAGTGTGCCCTCGCTGTCCTTGCGTGCCAGGTCACCTATGGCCTGTACCGCTGCGAGCCGCACCTTCTGGTTGCCCTGGAAGAGTTGTTTCTTCAGTGTGGGCATGGCCATTGCGCCCTGGAACAGGGGCAGGGTCCTGACCGATGCAATCATCACGTTCAGGTCCGTGGAATTCACACCGGTTGCTGCAAAGCGGCCCGCATCCTTGTCATGGAGCTTGGCCAGTGCGGTCAGGGTGTAAATCAAATCCCGGGTCGGCGTTTTCTCATTCAGGAAGCGTTTCTTGATGACCTTTGCCACCTTTCGTGTTGGCACCAGGGCCGCCACCTGCAAAAACAGCGTGTGCTCAGGGCCCTTGGCCTTGACGAAGTCCTTGATTATGGCCGTGGCGCGCGGATTGCCCAGTTTTGCCAGTTTCAGGGCCACCCTGCCCCGCAGTTTCGGGTCATGCAGCCTGCCAAAACTCAGCAACACCTTTTGGGGTATGGCGATCTTGTATTTTTCCGCCAGGTCGATCACGACATTGGCAACCGCTGCGTTGCGTGTCCTGTACAGCAGTGGTAAAAGCATGGCCGCCTGGTCCGCACTCACGCCCTTTGCCATGTTGATGGCGTCGCTTTGGCCCTTCAGCACCTGTTTTGCCACGAAATGTACCCATTCTTTGCCACCTGACAGCAATGATTTCAATGCCTTGACCTTGATCTGGACCTTTGGGTTGCCCAGCATGGCCTTGGTGAACCGCAAGGCGTCCCTACGGGAAAACGCCAGCATGATGTCCGCGTAATCCTGGTCCCAGGGCAGGGTGGGGTCCGTTATCGCATCGTTAAGCGCCTTCAAGGCCTCCGCCTTTTTACCCAGTTTGTACAGGGTCTTGATCGCCTCTTTCCTGACGATCCACTGGGGGTCATGCAGGCCGTCCTTGACGTACTTCAAGGTATCGGCGGTTTTGAAGCGTGCAAGGGCTGACATTGCGATTGCCCGGGCCAGCATGTCGCCGGACTGGGTACCCTTGATCAGCACATTGTAGGCCGGACTGGTTGCCTTTTTCGCCCCGCGCCTGTGGTGCCTGGCCAGGGCCGGCACAGCCATCGAAAGGCTCAGCACAAATGCAAGATACACACGTGTTTTCATGTCAACTCCTTAAAAAAGCCGTGGAAAATATATGATGCATCCATGGTTATGTCAATGACCGGAATACCCCGAATTACCTGTCAAATTTGAGGACAATGACACTGTCTCGGATTTCAGTGGCCGGTGGCCGGTGGCCGTTGACCGTTGGCCGGGGTTTCCGGTTGCAACGGGAGCCTTCCCGAAAGGCCCGCAGGGCCGTCCCGCGCAGCCGCAGGCTGCGTCCCGAGACCCGATACCCGAAGCCAGAATTCAGTGGCCGTGACCGATGGCCGGTGGCCGTTGGCCGTGGCCGTGGCCGTTGACCGGGGTTTCCGGTTACGACGGGAGCCTTCCCGAAAGGCCCGCAGGGCCGTCCCGCGCAGCCGCAGGCTGCGTCCCGAGACCCGAAACCCGAAGCCAGAATTCAGTGGCCGTGACCGTGAC
>WGCQ01000242.1 GCA_015493765.1 Deltaproteobacteria bacterium | reverse complement strand
TCGGCAATACTTTCCTTTTCCAGGTACGAACCATCCACGTAATCCCGGTAATAATATGAAAAGGACTGCAAATCGGCACGGCAAACATTATTGAAACTGCGTTCAATTACCTTGATGCTGTCCCCTACGGACACCTCCGAAAAATTGAACCGCAGCACCATGCAGGAGTTCTTTTCCTCGGTTGGATGCTGCCCGATCCACGTATCACCGAACAGGGCATCGAATTTATCCTCGCGCTTTACGTCGTAATAGCATTCCAGCAAGGAACACAACAGGGTCTTGCCGAACCGTCGGGGCCGCAAAAAAACCGGGGCCTTGTATTGTTCCAACAATTCGATATACGCGGTCTTGTCCACGAAATAGTAATTTTCCCTGCGAATCTCCTCGAAATTCGCCACCGCATACGGTATTTTCAGCCGTTTCTTCATGTTCCTCACCACCATGGCCTGTGTTGATTGTAATTGCATGGCCCGGGGATTGCAAATGTTCAGGCATCTCGATTAAATTCGGGAGTGGGTCTTCGATTGAGGAAATTTGGGGACGGATTTCGAAAACAGTTGAATTCATGACACTTTGAAACACAAAGATGGTGGACTCGTAATAAATCAAAGTTGGCAAACCAACATCTAATAAGATCAAATGGTTACACAGGTCAAAAGGAATTGATGTCATTTGAGCGCATGCGTACTGAGACTGTTGATTTGATGGATTTAGTGGTAAATTCGGATTTTTGTGTATTTTGTAATAGTTTGAAATACAAAGATAATTCAAGATGCCGGCTGGAAGCCGGCGCTCCCAGGGGAGACTTTTTCAACACCGGCCCCACGCGGTCGACGGTCACGGCCAACGGCCTCGGTCCACGGTCACGGAACGACGGGCGGGACGCCCGCGAAACAAGCAGGCGAGGCCGCCTGCGCTCCACACGGCCTCGGTCCACGGTCAACGGCCTCGGTCCACGGTCAACGGCCTCGGTCCACGGTCAACGGCCTCGGCCCTCGGTCAACGGTCACGGCCAACGGACTCGGCAAAGGCTGGCAGGATGCCGGTCCCACGCGGTCATGGTACCCTCAGTCAGGTAATTGGGGGTGGGCGTAACTACTTGATAAAGAAGGCACTCCAAAAACAGGCTGGCATCCAGAAATCACCACGGTTCAAGGGGCTTGCCTTTCGTTGCAAATTCGTATAATATCAATCGCCTTTTATCCAGGAGGTTTTAATGTTAGGCACGCTTCGAAAGCACTCCAAGTCCGTAATTGTATATGTGCTTTTCGGAATTATTATTGTTGTTTTCGTTTTTACGTTTAACGTGGCCACTCCGGACTTGGGATGTGGCGGAACCGGCAACAGGGGGCTCAAAGGCAGCCTGGTGACCATCGATCAGATCGAACTCGGAACATCGGCCATGAATATGGGCATGAGTTTGTCCGCTGAGGCGCCGCCAGTGCGGGCAGACCGCATGGACCAGAACCAGTTGCGCAAGGAATTGATCTATCGGACCACCAGGTTCTGGGTGTTGGGACAGCCTGAAAAGTACAAGATATTTAACCAGAACCCTAAGACCGTATCCATGATCAAACTTCGCAAGGTTATGGATGACCTCGAGGAAACCTATCTGGTCAGTAACCAGGCCATGAAGATGGGCTTTTACGCACCCAGGAAGGAGATTGCAAACGAAATCGTCAAACGATTCTCAGACCCCGAGAAAAAGACATTCAATGCCAAGTATTACCGTCGCTGGGTACGTTACAACCTGGGCACCACCATTCCCAAATTCGAGGATTTCATTGGCAGGGAAATCCTGAGGCGCAAGATGATCGACCTGGTAACGGCACCTGTGCGACTCTCCCAGAGGGACAAGGACCTGATCAAAAAATTCGCAGGCATTACGCTGAAATGTAGTTTCGCCAGGGTCAGCCCTGAAAAACTCTCCACAACCTCCAAGGTAACGGACCAGGATGCCCGGGCATACCTGAAAAAACACGAGGCCCAGGCCAGCCAGTACTTCGAAACTCACCAATCGGATTTCAGGAAACCCGACCTGTACAAGATACACATATTCCAGGTAAAAGCGCCTTCGCGTAATTACATGAAAACAGTATCGGACGATGTGCGAAAAGGCTTGGAAAAACAATGGGATGCGGCCAAAAAGGCAGCGCAAGGATACTATTCCAAATTGAAATCTGCGGGGCAGGATAAACTGGTACAGGAATTTGAGTCCCTGGCAAAGGCAAAATCCGACAACGAGGCTACGAGGGATAATGGCGGCGCAATCGATAAGGGGCTGGACTTGAAATCACTGGCGCAGTTCGACCCGGCTGTTGCCGCGTGGGCGTCCAATGCTGGCAAGGGCTCGCTGTCCAAACCTTTGAAAGGGGACGAGGGCTACTATATTTGTTACATGGACGATGTTAAACGTGCCACCCCGGTACAGTTCAAGGACGTAAAAATCAAGGTTGCAAAGACATTACTGGCCACCGAGGCGGCCCAGAAGAATACGAAGTCCGTGGCCCAGGCACTGTTGAAACTGGCCATGAGCATGCCTGACAAGACGCTAACGGATGTGGTAAAGCAATTTAATGACCAGCAGTTCAATGGCCGCAAGGTGGTGAGTACGGGTGAAACCGGGGAATTCAGCCCTGTAAAACTGGATTTTGCCTCAGTGGTGGATAACGACCCTGCCGCCATACCATCAATAGGTGTTGACCAGGACCTGGCCACGGCCATACTGAAGGTGAAAAAGCCCGGTACGCTGGTAAACGGCGTGTATAAGCCCGAAGGTTCCCGCTCCTTCTTTGTGGTGCGGGTCACGGAAAGGAAAGCCAGCAAACCGGATAAGGACAAACTGGATACCCTGTTTAATACACTTCAGCGTTTCAAGAAGGTGGCTGCCTATCGCGCCTGGTACAAGGCTTTGCGTACAAAGGCCATCAAAGAAGGCCGCCTGGTGGAACACGAGACCTTATTGAAACTGATACAGCAACAGGTCAAGAGCCGGGAAGAGGAAATGAAACATACCAACAATTCCTTGAGGCTCAAACTCCATAATTTGAAGTGAATCCGGATCCTTAACCCAATTCAGAACCGACAACCAATTTTTCCTTTCCCTGTAGCATTTATGTAAGTATGATGGACTCGTAATAAATCAAAATCGGCAAATCCATGTCTAATAAAATCAAAGGGCTACAGAGGGCAAAATGACCAAAATCGAACTTTTTACGAGTCCGTCAAGTATGTAAGAATTCGCGTGCCTGGCACTGGTTTCCTATCCGTCCGCAGGACCCGGATTACGAAAATCTTGATTCTGTATGTGGCTTCAGTCCAATCCCAGAAGTGCCGGGAGTATTTTGGTGGCTGGACCCTGGTAGAATTCCTTGAAAAAGGCAATATTGTGAGGCGCCTCCGCATTGATCAGTACTGTGCGTGCACCGGCGTCACCCGCGGTTTGTACATAGCCTGCGGCAGGATATACGGTGCCTGATGTGCCTATGGCAATAAAATAGTCACATGACCGTAATGCCTGCTGAACCCTGAACTCCAGCATGGGGTCTATCGGCTCGCCGAACCATACCACGTCAGGCCGAAGTGGCGCACCGCATATCTTGCATTTCGGCACTTCGTCCATGTGTAAATCCGTGTCCTCGAACGGCTGATACCAGCCCTCGCAGTCAGGATTGGAACACCGCGTCCTGAAGATGTTGCCGTGTATTTCCAGTATATTCTTGCTGCCTGCACGCTGGTGCAGGGCATCCACATTCTGGGTAACCAGCAGGAATTCGCCTTTTTTTGCCATGTAAGATTCCAGGCTGACCAGGGCTTGATGCGCGGCATTAGGCTCACATTTTTGTATTGCCTCCCGTCTTTCCGAGTAAAACTGCCATACCCGCAGTGGGTCAGTCTTGAATCCCTCGGGTGTAGCCAATTTATATGCGTCATATTTTTCCCACAGTCCGCCCTTTTCCCGGAATGTCGGGATACCTGATTCGGCTGAAATTCCTGCACCTGTCAGGACCACAACCGAATCACCAGGATGTATTGGTAGCGTTTTAAGCCTTTTCATAGGTCTATATTCTTATATCGGTGTGATCTTGTCAAGCAGGATATTGATCCCAAATTACCTGACTAAATTCGGCAGTCGGTTGCAGCAAGCGGTCCATCTGCTGCGTCATTTTCACCAATTTGATGCTCAACGTACCGCTAGTACGCCTGCGCTCAAATCGGTTCAACTTCTTACATCTGAACCACTCTCTGCAACCTTTGTCCTCAAATTTGACAGGTAATTTGGGTGATCCCCAAATTGCCTGACTAAATTCGGCAGTGAAACTTCGCCTGACGGCTCGTTGTCACGTCCTGCGGCCTTAGGCAAGGCACTGCAAGGCGGTCACGGGGATTATTCCTCGCTGTTCGGAGGGTATGCAGGCCAGAACGGTGGCACCTTGGGCAGTTTGGTCGGATGCGCCTTGATCTGTTTCAACAGCAATTTTACCGCTGTTTCCAACTGAGGGTCGCGGCCAGCCATGACCTGCTCGGGCAGGTTGTCCACCCGTATATCAGGCTCAACTCCGTGGTTTTCGATCAACCACTTGGAGTGGGTCGAATACAGTGCAAACTCGGGCTGGGTGGTGTAGCCGTGGTCAATCAACCACGTGTAACCGCGGATTCCCCTGACACCGCCCCAGGTCCTGGTGCCGATCAGCTTGCCGAGTTTGTATTTTTTGAAGAAATAACTGAAAAAGTCACCGTCCGATGCGGCATAGTGGTTGGTTACGCACGCCATGGGGCCTACGAAGACCTGGTCCGGTACGGTGGTGGGTTTGGCATTACGCGCGCTCATCATGCCCACAAGTATGCGGCGCAGGCGTTCGAATATCATCTGGTCCACGAAACCGCCGCCGTTGTAGCGCACGTCAATGACCAGGGCCTGCTTGCGCAGCTGCGGGAAGTACTGGCGCACAAACTCGTTCAACCCCAGGGTTTCCATGTCCGGGATGAAAATATAGCCAATACGGCCGTTGCTCATACGGTTCACACGTTCGCGATTGCGCTGGATCCACAACAGGTGGCGCAGGTTGATCTCGCTGGCAACAGGTTTGACCCAGACGGTCCTGGCCCCCTGCATGGACGGCCTGGAATTCACCACGATGCTGATGGTCCTGCCCACCGTGTTTTGCAGCAGCCTTCCGGGTACGTCAGGTGAGTGTAATTTTTGGCCGTTAATGGCCAGGACATAATCGCCCGCATGTACGCCGATCCCTGGTTGGGCCAGCGGGGATACGAAACCGGCACGCCAGTTCTGGCCTGGCAGTATCCGCTGGATCCGATACAGGCCGTTTTTGGCATCCAGTTCCCAGTCCACACCCAAAAATCCGTAACGCACCGCATGTGCCACTTTCGGCATGTCACCGCCGCCCACGTACGTGTGTGAATTGGCCAGTTCCCCGATCATTTCACCCAGAACAAAGTTCAGGTCATAGCGATGCTGGACAAAGGGCAACAGTTTCCGGTACTTATCACGAATCGATTTCCAGAACGCCAGGCCCTTTTTGTGGTTGTACAGCGGCGAATAGAAGAAATCCCGTTCCAGGCGCCAGGCGTTGTCAAAGATCTCCTGCCATTCCTGGCGCGGGTTTACCCTGAGTTCCATCCCGCCCATGGACACGGCATCACCCTTTTTCATGCGGGGCTTGGCATCCATGGATGCAACTTTTGGTACCGAAGTTACGTAGTAGCCGCCCTTGAAATGCAGCATAACCTTGTCCAGGCCGGCCGAGATTGCAAAATCCGTTGGGCCTTCCAACACCTTGTAGTTTTTAAAGGTTTTCAGACTAATCAGGTGCATGGCCGTTGACTCACCCGGGTAGGGTCCTGCCAGCCCTTCCACAGGCGCCGACAAGTACAATACCCCGTTTTTGACCGCAGTCAGGCCCATCACGTTGTCACCCTGGCCTGGCAGTTCGAACAACCTGGACTGAATCCCCTTGAAATCAATGGTCAACAATTTCTTTTGTGCGGTCTTTTTGTGCGTCTTGGATTTTGATTTCTTTTTGGGTTTCGTTGCAGCCTTGGCCTCGTCAACCACGGGGATGGATGCTGCTTTCACGCCCTTGCGTAGGGTAAGGGCCAGGATACGCCCGGTTTTTTGGTATATGAAACTCATTTCGTAATCGCTGAGGGCCGGATTCCACTGGACCTCGGACACAAAATACAGATAACGGCCGTCAGGGTCGAATGAGGGCATGGAGTCATTGGTGAAATACGATGTCACGGGCCTGGTCTTGTTTTCCTTCAAGGAATAAATATAGATCCGGCCAAACATATTGTCCTCGTACTTCTGGTATGCAATATAACGGGAGTCCGGGGACCAGGTGTATTGATGGATTTCCCAGTACTGGGCCTTGTCCACCAGTTTTTCCTGTTTGGTGCGCACATCCACGTAATACAGGTTTAAATCTTTGTCAGAGAATGCAATTTTCCTGGAATCCGGTGACCAGACAGGCGCATATTTTTTGCAATGGCCTTTGAATGTCAAGCGGGTTGGCGGTTTTGCGCCGTCTGCCGGTGCCATGTAAAGTTCGTCCTCGCCGGAGGCATCACTGATATAGGCGATCCACTTGCCATCCGGGGACCACGTGGCGTAGCGATCGAAGGCATTACTGGATTTTGTGAGATTTCGTACATCGCCGCGATGCACGGGCACGGTGAACACGTCACCGCGTGCAACGAACACGCTACGATTGCCGTGTGGCGAAATATCGAATGACGTGATGTATTTCGAACCATCCACCCATTTTGGCTCGTCATAGGGATGGTCACCCGGCATCTGTATCATCAAACTGTGATACGTGTCTTTTGTGGTATCCAACAGGTACAGGTCGGCACCATGCTGAAATACCAGTTCGGTACTGGGATTTGTGCCGGACAACCACAGGCAGTCATAGTCCTTGAAATGCGTTATCTGCTTGATTTTATGCGATGAATAATCGTACGAGTACACATTCATGGTGTCATGGCCGTCGTGGTCGGATATAAAATAGATACGGTTGCCAATCCACACGGGATACGTTTCTGTACCTGCGAAATTCGTTACCTGTGTCGTCTTCTTTGCATCAAAGTCATAAATCCAGATATTCTGGGCCATTCCACCCGTGTAATGCTTCCAGGTCCTGAAGTTTCTGAATATCCGGTTATATGCCAAACGGTGTCCCTCGGGCGAGAAACTGGCCAGACCGCCTTTGGGCAGGGGCAGGGCCTGGGGCCAACCGCCGGAAGGGTCCACGGTGAACAGCCTGCCGAACCAGATATTAAACGTGTCACGACGTGAGAAAAACAGGATTTTACCGTCCGGGGTCCAGCCCAGAACCATGTTATTGGGACCGAAACGTCCCGGTACATCACCCACGTCACCCTCAAAGGTCACCTGGTGCAGGTTTGTACCATCGGCATTCATCACGTACACGTTGAAATTACCGTCATACTGGGCGGTAAAAGCGATCTTCGTGCAATCACGGGAAAATTTGGGTGATACCTCGAGCCCTGGCGAGGATGTAAGCCTCCATGCCCTGCCGCCATGGGATGATACCATCCACAGGTCACCACCGTGTTCGAATACCACTTTGCTGCCGCATACGTCCGGATACCGAAACAGGCCGTCCGCATACAACGTCGTGCCAGCCAGCAAAACCGCAAAAAAGATTGGCATGAAACGTTTCATATCCACCTCCTTGTAGGCATATAGACACGACTCATGCGTTATGTCAAGTTGTTTTCGTTTACCCCAAATTACCGGCCTAAATTCGGCATCGGCTTCCGTTGACCGAGACCGAGACCGAGACCGTTGGTCGTGGCCGTGACCGTGTGGGGCGCAGGCGGCCTCGCCTGCTTGTAACCCAGGCGGCTCGCCTGGTCTTTCAGCCGTTGACCGTGACCGGGGTTTCCGGTTACTACGGGAGCCTTCCCGAAGGCCCGCAGGGCCGTCCCGCGCAGCCGCAGGCTGCGGCCCGAATCCCGACGCCCGAGACCCGATGCCAGAATCCCGATGCCAGAATCCCGAAAACGCGTCACCTGCACAATCCCCACACCATCCCATTCAACCGGTCGAGTGTCAGGATCAACGTTTCCATTTCCCCATCATCCACC
>WGCQ01000241.1 GCA_015493765.1 Deltaproteobacteria bacterium | reverse complement strand
TCCCCCTATGCCTCTGCCAGGTTAGCAGAAAACAAGCCATTTGCCGGGATTTTTGTTAAACTATGCGCAGGAGGTGGATATGAAACCGAATCCAACGGAGCAGCGCATCCAGATCAAATTGCCCGACGAGATCGCGGGGGGCGTGTACGCCAATAACATGGTGGTGGGTCACAACCGCGAGGAATTTGTCATGGATTTCATCTATGCAGCCCCACCCCAGGGCAGGGTCAACGCCCGCGTGATCGTCAGTCCCGGTCACATGAAACGGATCATCCGGGCACTCCAGGAAAACCTGCGCAAGTACGAGGCGGAACACGGGCCGATCCCGGAAACGCCGGAGATAAAGGAAAATGTCCTCATACAGTAGATGGTCCATGGTCCTGGTGTTTGTATTGATCGCCGGTCCTGCGTGGGCCGATCACTGGACAGGGCCGGATAAAATGGCCCACATCGGCGTGACTGCGGGTTTGACGGCCGGGACCTACGGCCTGCTGTACGCGTACAAACCTGGCATGGACATGGGGCACAGGGCATTGTGGGCCGTTACCGCCGGTCTGGGTGCCGGTTTGCTGAAGGAGGGGCTGGACCTGGTATTCAATACGGGCGAGCCATCGTACAAGGACCTCACAATGGATGCGGTTGGAACGGCCACGGGCCTGATTTTCATGTTGATATTCGATGCTGCAATGGGTGGACACACACACGGGAGCCGATGATGCAGAAATACCTGAAAATGCCTGAAAATATCCTGGACCTGGTGGGCAATACGCCCCTGGTGCCACTGCGTAAACTCAACACAAATTCAAACGTGCTGGTGCTGGCCAAACTGGAGATGTTCAATCCGGGTGGTTCCGTGAAGGCCAGGCCCGCATTGAAGATGATCCAGGCGGCGGAGGAATCCGGCGAACTGACACCGGACAAAATCATACTGGAGCCCACATCGGGTAACACGGGGATCGGGCTGGCCATGGTTGCAGCGGTCAAGGGATACCGGATCATGCTGGCCATGAGCAAGGCGGTCAGCGAGGAGCGGCGCAAGATACTGGCAGCCCTGGGGGCCCAGTTCCTGTTGACGGACCCGGAACTGGGCACGGACGGGGCCATTGACCTGGTGTACCGCACGGTCAGACGCCAGCCTGACAAGTACTTCGTACCGGACCAGTACAACAACCCGAACAATCCGCTCGCCCACGTGCTGTCAACAGCGCCCGAGATCTGGGAACAAACCGGCGGCAGGGTGACGCATTTCGTGGCATCCATTGGCACCACCGGCACCGTGGTGGGGACCGGCAGGGGACTGAAGCGATTCAACCCGAACATCCGGGTCATCGCGGTGGAGCCATACCTGAATCACCGGATCCAGGGCCTGAAGAACCTGAAGGAGGCGTACAAGCCGGGGATCTGGGACAAGAGCGTGGTGGACAAAAAGATAAACATCAGGGACGAGGACGCCTTTGCCATGACCAAGGCACTTGCACGCGAGGAGGGCCTGTTCGTGGGCATGTCCAGCGGTGCTGCCGCGTTTGTCGCGCTGCAGTTGGCACGGGAATTAAAAGAGGGCGTGATCGTGGTGCTGCTGCCCGACGGCGGCGAGCGATACCTGTCCACTCCATTGTTTGCTGCCGCACAACCGGTGACATCGAAACTGACACTCAAACTGTACAATGCCGCAACGCGCAGGATCGAGCCGTTTGAACCCCTCGGCGACCGGATCGGCATATATGCATGCGGGCCAACTGTGTACGCGTCCATGCACCTGGGCCTGGCCCGACGCATCGTGCTGTCGGACCTGCTGCGGCGGTATATCGAATTCTCAGGTTTCAGCACCAAGGTGGTGATGAACATCACGGACATGGACGACCGCACCATTGCAGAGGCCCGAAAACAGGGGATCCCCCTTGCAGAACTCACCGGGCGCTACACCCGGGAATTCATGGAGGACCTGCAATTCCTGGGCGTGAGGCCCGCGCACAAATACCCCAAGGCCACGGAGTGCGTAGAGGACATGCTGGCCCTTACGAAACGCCTAATGGACAAGGGATTTGCCTACGAAAAACTGCGTTCCGTATATTTCGACATATCGAAACTGCCTGATTACGGGTCGTTTGCCGGGCTGGACCTGGCAAAGATCCGCGTGGGCAAGACCGTGGACCTGGACGACTACGAAAAGGCGGACCCAAAGGATTTTACGCTGCTCAAGCGTGCAACATTGGCTGATTTGAAGGACGGGGCGTTTTTCGAGACCACCTGGGGCAATGTGAGGCCTTCGTGGCACATCCAGTGTATCGCCATATCCACCCGTTACCTGGGCGAACAGTACGACATCCACGTGAGCGGGCAGGACCTGGTGTTTCCGCATCACGAAAACACGATTGCCATTGGCAAGGCCGTTTACGGCAAGACCCCGGCACGTTTCTTCGTGTTGACCGACCTGGTCTATGCGGATGGCAAAAAGATGTCACGTTCCGCGGGTTCCCAGGTCACGGTCAGGGAACTGCTCGATCAGGGCGTCAAGGGCCGTGAATTGCGCTACCTGTTGCTAAAGACCCATTACCGCAAGCCCATGACGTTCTCCCAGGGCCTGCTAAAGGCCGTACGCCGGGACCTGCACGCATGGGACGTGTTCATCAACCGCATTGCACGGGGCTGCATGAACACGAATGCCGACATCGAAAAGGCCAGGCAGGTCGCGGCTGACCTGAAGGCGGGTTTTCGGGCAGGCATGGACATGGACCTCAATGTATCCCTGGCCATGGCTGCCTTGCATCGATTCCGAAAGACGGTCAATGCCATGTTTTTCGATACAGGCCTCAGCCAGGCGCAGTCAGGCGAATTTTTGCGCATCCTGGCCGATGTGAACGACGTGCTGGGCATATTCGATGTGCCCCAGGCACCGCAGCCCGTACCGGCAGAGGTCGTAAAACTGGCCGGTCAACGGGCAGAGGCCAAGGCCAAAGGCGATTTCAAGACTGCGGATGACCTGCGGACACAGGTACTTGATGCCGGCTTCCGCATCATGGATGTGGCAGGTCGGTTCGTGCTGGATCCGGTGTTCGAGTGAAGGTGTGGGGGCGGGTGCCAAACCTCTTTGCAACCACCATCTATCAGGCACTTAAATGCCTGCCTACCTCAATACGACTAACCCGCGTATCAATCACAATTTTTGTACCCTTTTGAAAATTTGTAGTCCCCCGACAAAAATTGTAACTCATTGTGAAAACACGACATTTGTAGTCTTACGAGGGAAGATGGCTTAACTCCGCCTATCCGAACCACTTTCGGTACCCTTTGTCCTCAAATCTGACAGGAGCCGACTTCGATGTAGGCAAATGATTGAAAATAAAGACAATTTTTAGAGACAGAAAATCAAATTACCCCAAGGATCAACGGTAAGATGGGGTTTTCCGGCTCTAATCCTGCAAAAATTCCAAATTTTTACCCCAACCGGGTCGTTTAATATCCGTATTGCG
>WGCQ01000240.1 GCA_015493765.1 Deltaproteobacteria bacterium | reverse complement strand
ATTCTAAACCCGCCTGGTTTCAATAGCACAAAAACGAAAACGCAAGATTTTCATGTGTGACCACGCATAATATTGTGTACACGGTCACGGCCAACGGCCAACGGCCACGGACTCGGCCACGGCCAACGGCCACGGACTCGGTCTCGGCCACGGCCACGGTCAACCAAAGGCGGGCGAGACGCCCGCGAAACAAGCAGGCGAGGCCGCCTGCGCTCCACGGACTCGGCCAACGGCCACGGCCAACGGCCACGGCCACGGCCACGGCCAACGGCCACGGAATACGGATGTTAAACGACCCGGCTGGGGTAAAAATTTGGAATTTTTGCAGGATTAGAGCCGGAAAACCCCAACTTACCGTTGATTCTTGGGGTATGTTCTACCTGTCACATTTTGTCCTCAAAATCGACAGGTAAATTGGGAGCCGTTTTTCCATATTGACATAAAGGTGTTTTGAGCATACCATAAATCGTGCTTTTGGAGCACGGTGGAATGTTATGGAAACAGGTTCAGACAACGACCCGTTAGCAGGGCGATTACCTGACTAAACACCGTTTTCTGGGGCCGCCTCCCGGAAAACGGAGGAGGTGGCCTATGCCTTTGAATATAAAACAGAAAAAGGCCATCCGTAAACTCTTGCATTTTCGCTCTCCCCGGTTGACCAGGACACTTGAAAAATTGCATCCGGCGGACATTGCCGACCTGTTCCAGGAACTGAACGACCGGGAAATCCCCGAGTTAATTCATGCGCTTGCACAAACCGGCATGGCCGGACAAACCCTGGACGAACTGCCCGAGGGCATACTCAAAAACGTGCTGGAACTGATAGACGACAACCTGCTGGTGTTGATCGTCAACAGGTTGGAGCCGGATAGTGCCGTGGACTTTTTGCAACTGCTGGATGAGGAACGACAACAGCGCATAGTCCAGCAATTACCCGCACCGGTGCGCAAAAGATTCCAGAAATTGCTAAGTTACGAGGAGGATACGGCCGGTGCGCTTATGACCCCGGATGTCTTTGCGCTGCCCGTTGATTCCACTGCCCAGGACGCCATCGACCGGATCCGGGAGGCCGGTGACAAACTGGAGGCGATCTTTTATTTATACGTGGTGGACCACGAGCGTAAACTGGTCGGAGTGGTCTCGCTGCGGCAGTTGATCCTGGCCAGTCCCGACACGCAACTGCAGGACCTGATGTCCTTGCACCCCGTGTCGGCAAACGTGCATGACGACCAGGAACACGTGTCCGCATTGGTGGCAAAATACGACTTTCTGTCCATCCCGGTGGTTGATGACCAGGGGGTCCTGGTTGGTGTGATCACGGTGGATGACGTAATCGACGTGCTCGAGGAGGAGGCCACAGAGGACTTTTACCACATGGCCGGTCTGAACGACCAGGAAAGGGTGTTCACCCCGGTCATGGAATCCGTAAAGATGCGTATAGGCTGGGTTTTGCTGAACCTGGTTACCGCATCCGTTGCCGCTGCAGTGGTTGGCGTATTCGAGCACAAGATCGCAGAGGCCGCTGTACTGGCCACGTTTATGCCCCTGGTGGCTGGCATGGGCGGCAATTCGGGCAGCCAGACCCTGGCAATCCTGGTTCGAGGGATCGCACTTGGTGAGTTGGCCTTTTCCAAGGTGTGGCAGACCGTGTTGAAAAAGGCGGCCATAGGACTGATTTTGGGGCTCATTGCAGGTGGTATTGCCGCGATCCTTGCCTATATCCTGCACTCCAATCCCTGGATAGGCTTGGTGTTGTTTTTGGCCATGGCCATAAACATGGCATTCGGCGCATTGATCGGAGCCATTGTACCAATCCTGCTGAGGGCATTGAAAAAGGACCCTGCATTGGGTTCGGGTATCCTGGTCACGGCCTTGACCGACAGCGTGGGCTACCTGGTGCTGTTTGGCATATCCTGGATGATGTGGGGCCGTATCGTGGGCCACTGAACCGGGTAGGTGTTTGTAATTCCAGTAGTGTAACCCCTGTTATCCACCATTGTGACAAAAATGTCAGACTTTTTATGCCACACGGAAGGGGTGACCGGGTGTGGTCCGGTATGCCGGGAACCCAGCCGGTTATAAGGCTTTGTATTTTCATTGGATTTATACTTGAAAAAATTAAGGCTTTTTGTTACCATGAAATGGTACAGAGATTGCATGTAAGACCGATGTGATGTTTATGATTTCTTTGGGAGGTGCAATATGAAACGATCGTCACGGCTTTTGCTGGGTATTGGTTTTGTACTGTTATTTGCGATGAATGCGGGACCTGACGCACCGTCGTGCGTACCAAATCCTGAAATGGTCCCCTGTTCCACGGATGCGGATTGCCTGGGTGCGCCGCATATGGACTGCAAAGGCGATTTCGCATGCGTGGATGGGTATTGCAAGTGGACCTGTGAAAGCACGCAGTGCAGTGCCAATGACGACTGTCCTCCGGGCCAGTACTGTCGGTTTGAAATGCAGTCCCCTGACGGATCGAATCAGATGACTGGCACGTGCCAGGACAATCCTGATGGTAAGTGCGCGAAGGATGCGGATTGCGCAAAGGGTGAAAAATGCGTGTTGGGCATCTGTCCCATGTACGTGGGTGCGCCTTGTTTCGGTGAGTGCAAGCCGGCTCAGCACGAGGGGTGCAAATCCGACAAGGATTGTGGTGATGGTGAGTTTTGCGAGTTCCCGGAAGGCCAGTGCGGGGGTACGGGAAAATGTACAAAACGGAACGAGACCTGCATCGAGTTGTATAGCCCGGTGTGTGGTTGTGACAACAAGACCTACGGCAACGCCTGTTTTGCGGAGGCGGCCGGTCAATCCATTGCGTACAAGGGAAAATGCAAGGCCCCTGAGAAGTGCCAGGCTGACAAGGACTGTCCCGCGGGCCAGTACTGTGACCGGATGACCCGGCAGGGTGACGATGGCTCCGGTTCCGGCCCCAGTGGTGAAAACTACGGGGTTTGCAAGCCCAACCCTGAGGGCAAGTGCGTAAAGGATGCGGATTGTGCAAAGGACGAAAAATGCGTGCTGGGTCCTTGCCCGATGTGCCCGAATTGTCCTTGTTTTGGTGAGTGTCAGCCTGCAAGCCCTTCAAAATGCAAACAGGACAGCGACTGCAAACCCGGGCAGTTCTGTAACAAGGACAACCAGTGCGAGGACTACCCGTGTATAGGCGAGGGCGGCAACGGCGTGGTTTATCCCTGGTCTGCAAAGTGCTGTGCTGGTCTGCAATCCATTTCCTGCGCCAAACCTGGCAAGGATGGAACCTGTGAAGCGTGCACCGGGGCCTTTTTCTGTACCAAGTGTGGTGACGGGATATGCAAGTCCCCTGAAAACGAGTGCAACTGCCCCGAGGACTGCGCCAAGACCCAGGGCTGCAAGAGCGATGAGGATTGTCCGGACGGCCAGTACTGCGGTTTCAAATCGTCCGATTCCGATACGGCACCAGGTCCGGGTGGCGTTTGCAAGCCCATCCCCGAAGGCCAGTGCCTGGGGGACAGTGATTGTCCGGAGGGCGAGGCATGCTCCAAGGGGCTGTGCCCTACATGTTTGACCCCTCCTTGTCCATGCCTGGGCAAGTGCCTACCGGTGAACAGCGGCTGCAAATCGAACAAGGACTGTGGCGATGGCGAATACTGCGCGTTTCCCGAGGGCCAGTGCGGTGGAACAGGCCAGTGCGCCAAACGTCCCAGGTATTGTTACATGACCGTGATGCCGGTTTGTGGTTGCGACGGCAAGACATACACCAATGCCTGTTTCGCGGCCTCGGCAGGCCAGACCGTGGCCTACAAGGGAAAATGCGAGGAATCGGGCAAATGCCAGAGCGATAATGACTGTCCTGCCGGCGAATACTGCGACTGGATGGTGGACGAAGGTGGCGATATGCCTGGCCAGGATTACGGCGTGTGCCAACCGAACCCTGATGGCAAATGCGTAAAAGACGGCGATTGCAAGGGCGATGCAAAATGCGTCAAGACCAGGTGTCCTGAATGTGTGAATTGCCCGTGTTTCGGCGAGTGCCAGGAAATAGGGGGCGAATGCAGTTCCAATGCCGATTGTCCGAAGGGGCAATACTGCGATGGGCACGAGGAATGCCCGGACTGTGTGTATGCCAATCCACCCTGTATGCTGCCGTGCAAGTACGAGGGCAAGTGTGA
This sequence comes from Deltaproteobacteria bacterium, assembly GCA_015493765.1. Classification (GTDB taxonomy): domain Bacteria; phylum Myxococcota_A; class UBA9042; order DTJE01; family S145-11; genus S145-11. Next base: position 1,483 of record WGCQ01000240.1, on the reverse strand, counting down.
GGCACTGCCCAATGGTGCCTGCCTGGATGATGCGGACTGTCCGGATGGTTCGAGTTGCTGGTATGAAGAAGGCGGCAACTATGGTAAATGCACACCAGTACCTGAACCTGAATGATAAATCGGACTTAGTCAAACCCCACTAACGGATCACAAATGCCAGCAGTAGCGTCCCTTGGCATCCACGGATGCGCATAACCACGTATCGCCGGTACGCCTGCGCTAAAATTGGCCCATTTACTTGCATCTGAACCCATTTCATAGCCCTTTGTCCTCAAATGTGACAGGTAATTCGGGTTTTAAGCGAAGAATCGTTTCGGGGAGAGGCGTCCATGGTGTGTTAAAACAGGATTAAGGTGTTCAGGAATTGATCTGTGACAGGTATTGCAGCCCTTTTAATGTGAGGTCCGGGTCGATTGCCTGCACGCAAGGACATTCGTGACATATTAGTTGGGCCTGGCCACCGGTGGCCACCACCCGTGTGTCCTTACCCAGTTCCTGCAGAAAACGTTCGATCATGCCCTGGACCAGGCTTACGTAGCCATAGTACAGTCCGGCCTGCATGGAGGCAATGGTATTGCGGCCGATAACCGAATCGGTACGTGCGATATCCACCATGGGTAATTTTGAGGTCCTGCTGAACAACGCCTGCGCACCCAGTGTAATGCCTGGCAGGATTGCGCCGCCCAGGTAATCGCCGCGTTTATTGATTGCGTCAAAGGTCACCGCGGTGCCGAAGTCCACCACCACGGCCGGTACGCCGTAAAACCGGCTTGCAGCAACGGCGTTGACCACCCGGTCTGTGCCCACCTCCTTGGGGTTTTCATACAGGATGGACATGCCTGTTTTGATGCCAGGGCCGACCACCATGGTATCGATGCCCAGGCCATTCCTGGTTGCGGCACACAGGGCCTTTGATACCGGTGGCACCACGGAGCACATAATCGCCCGATCGATGTGGCCAACACCCTGGCCTTTCATTGCAAGGATACGTTCCAGGAATATGGCCCATTCATCCTCGGTTTTTTGTACCGACGTGCCTGCCCGGGCTGAGAATTGCAATTTTGGACCATCAAACACCCCGAACACAATGTTCGTATTACCAATATCAATCGCCAACAGCATAATCCATCCCCAATACGCGGATTTTATTGTCTTGTTCCCGTAAACTGAGTGAAAAATCAGGCAGCACATCCTCCTGGAAGCCCCGAACGTCCTTGAATACATATGGATTTTTACGATCCAGCAGCGAATTAACACCTGTTACCCAACTGTCACCGTCAGGACGCAGTGCCATGTACCGTGCAAGCACTTCGCAAACCATGTCAGCGGCTACGTGTTCAGGTGCGGGCAGGTCGTTTCCTTGCGAGTGTTCATACAAGGACGTTATGCGTGGCCGCAAGTCCGCCGGGACTACCACATCGGCAGGCCATAACAGGTTTATGCCCACACCCAGCACAACGAAGCCCTGTTGCGGCTGTGCAGT
>WGCQ01000239.1 GCA_015493765.1 Deltaproteobacteria bacterium | reverse complement strand
GTCAGCGGATTGTGAGGACCAGCCCGCAGGGCCGACCGAAGGGAGTTCCGCAACAAAGGTCGAAAAATAACCCGGGGACCGAGATAGATTTGAGGACAAAGGTTGTTGGAAGTGGTGCAGATGCACGGAGCTGAAGTTGTTTGAGCGCAGGCGTGGCAGAGCCACGTCGAGCATCAAACAACTGAAAGCGACACAGCAGATGGGCCGCTAACAACAACCGACTCCCAAATCTGCTCGAGGGACCCGGGGCAGGTCGAGGCCGGCGAGGAATCAGGGAGTCAGGACCACAGTCGGACCCAATCAGCCGATATGCATCGCATATCAAACTCAAATCCCGATCCATTACCCAGGCTAATTCCGGAAGAACCGAAAAAGTCAGGCAGAATCCCATTTTTTGGACAATTTATCGCGCATCAGGCGTTTTTGCAACTCGTCCTTGCGTTGGCGAACATCCTCCAAATCGTGTACGAGCTGCCAGTATTTTTCCGCAATTGACGGCATGTAGGTGTGTTTGATGAACCACGTGGGCATCTTGTAACGGACTTCCTCCTTAGGGAACCCGTATTCATCCATCAGGTTTACAAGAAAATCCTCAATTGGTTTTATGCATTCCCAAAGTGTTTCATTTTCCGCCAGGGATTTGCCCGGTCCATGAAAATTTCGGCCCGCCGTCCACCTGTCACTGTCCCCCAGACACGCTATAACCCGGGGCAGCAAGCCCGGTAATGCGGTTCCAAGTTTTTGCTTGATTGACTTTATTTGCTGGTTAGTCAAGGAGGATGCAAAGTCCATATCCGCCAGGAAACGCCGTTTTAACTCGCGTTCAGGGAACAAACCAAGGTCTTCTTCAAGGCATTCCAGGGCCTTTGTCCGCAGTTTATCGATCTCAATCAGGATCCACTGCTCCTGGTCTTCGAGACCTTGCAACTCGTCATTTTGTTGTAAGTTTTTCTCCATATTACTTGTTTTGTCTGAGGTATTCCATGTAATGTTCAAGCACAGCCTTGGTTTCATCCGAAAGGTTAACGAATTTGATGCCCATTTCCCGGGATGGTTCTTCCGTGGTCCAGACCACAACGCCACGAGCCTCGAAACTGTCATCGATCTCGGGCAGGCTGATATACAGGTCCACCTCGGTGCCCACCGTTTCCAGGAATTCCGTTTCTATACGCAGGCCGCCAGTGCTAATGTCACGTATTTTGTGATCCAGCAAGGCATTTGTTCCCGTATAATCAACCAAGGCCTTGGTTTCTATCCTTACATGTTTACGCTGGTCTTTCACTCCTCCGCCTCCTTAACAATTTTTGTGGTGAATCCGTACACTACTATCATCCACATTGACCTCATTTCGGTGATGTTATTGACATCGTTTTCATATTATCAACAAATCCATCACCGTATCCTCGATTGGTAGTTTAACACAACAAAAATATTGGGTAAAGATAAAAAAATTACCTGACTAAATTCGGCAGTGAAACTTCACCTGACGGCTGGTTGTCACGGCCTGCGGCCTTAGGCAAGGCGCTGCAAGCGGCCCATCAGATTCGTCGTTGTACCTGAACCACTTTCAGTGCCCTTTGTCCTCAAATTTGACAGGTGATTCGGGTCAAAAAGCATTTGACAAAAAACCGGATATGATCCAAGTTAAACAAGTGTTTGACCATAACAAATGAGGTGAGATATGGATAAAGAAAAGACCTACAAAATGGAAACACGAATGATGCACGGTGAGTCGCGTTCGGACAAATGGGACTATGTGCATCACGTGATCCCACCCCTGACGAAATCCACAACATTTAAACTGGATTCCACGGTCAGAGGACACGAGGGCTTTGTGAGTTTTAATTCCGAGGAGGTGGCCCAGGGACTCAAACACCCGGTCTATGTGTACGACCGGCTGGGGGAACCCACGATCGACATGCTCGAGGATATGATGCGTGATGCGGAAGGTGGTGAGGCAGGCGTGGCCTTTGGGTGTGGCATGGCATCGATCAGTACCACACTGTTGGCCTTGACCAGGGCGGGTAACAAGGTTGTTGCACACAGGACGCTGTACGGTTGCACGTTCAGCCTGGGATCCAAGTGGTTGCCCAGGTACGGAATCGATACCCAGTTCATAGACCTGAACGACCTTGACCAGTTAAAGGCCGCGATTACTGATGAAACCCGCGTGGTCTATGCGGAAACACCTGCCAACCCGACCCTGGAGATCATTGATTTGAAGGCCGTACGGAATGTGCTGGACCAGGTCAACGCCAACAGGAAAGAAGAGGACAGGGTCTGGCTGGTGGTGGACAATACGTTTGCCACGCCCTGGGTACAACGTCCGCTGGAACATGGCGCGGACATCGTGGTCGAAAGCCTGACGAAAAATGTGGGAGGCTTTGGCGTGGACATGGGTGGTATGGCCGTGGTCCCGGCAAAATTGATCCCTGACATGAAACTGTTGCGCAAGGACCTGGGCGGCGTGCTGGCGCCGACATCGGCCTGGAATATCATGGTGTTCGGCCTGGGTACGTTGGCGCTGAGGGCGCGCAGGCAGCAGGAGACCGCACTCAAGGTGGCCAAGTTCCTGGAATCGCACCCCATGGTGGGACGTGTTCATTATCCGGGACTGGAAAGTTTTCCTTACCATGAAGTTGCCAGGCGGCAGATGCGTGACCCGGAGGGCAAGTTTGCACCGGGTATCATGATCTACTTTGAACTGGCAGGTGATTTGCAGACCGCCAGGAAGCGCAGCCAGACCTTTGTTGACAAGATCGCTGCGGACGCCTATTCCATAACCATGGCTGTCAGCCTGGGCATGACCAAAACACTACTGGAAGCCCCCGGACTGATGACACACAGTGCCCTGCCGCCCGAGGAGCAGTCCAAGGCCGGGATTCATCCGGGTGGTGTGCGCCTGTCCATTGGTATCGAGCACCCTGACGACCTGCTGCGTGACCTGAAGATGGCACTGGATGCCTGTATGTAAACCTCTCAATAGTACGCCTGCGCTCAAACAGGCTTAACTCCGCGTACCTGAACCGCTTGCCGCACCCTTTGTCCTCAAATTTGTCCGGTAATTGGGGGTAATTTTGGCATATTGCAAATGTTCACCCGGAAACGTATAATAACCCAAAGTGGGAGGTGCTTTACATGTTAAGGAAACCCGTGGTTGCAGGAATGTTTTATCCTGCAGGGAAGAACGAACTGGAGCGATTCATTAACCAGGTCTATGCGACCTTCGCGGGTGAAGCCGTTCCCTGTAAAGGCGTAATTGCACCCCATGCCGGCTATGTCTATTCGGGCGAGGTTGCTGGCAAAACATATGCGGCCATCGAGGTCCCGGACAGGGTGATCGTGTTATCACCCAATCATACCGGCCTGGGTCGGGCGGCCGCGGTTGCGCCTCATGCAGAGTGGGAAACGCCGCTCGGAAATGTTCAAATCGACCAGGACCTGGCCGCTGCGCTGGTGGATGCCTCGGATTACCTGCAGTTTGATGATTTGGCCCATGCCAGGGAACATGCGGTGGAGGTGCAGTTGCCTTTTTTGCAGGTCAAGAACCCGTCTGTACGGGTTGTACCGATCACCATGATGTACATGTCCATGGAGATTGCGGCAGACATCGGTAAAACCATTGCCAATGTGGTCCGGGCACAGTCAAGTCCGGTCCTGCTGGTCGCCAGTTCGGACATGAATCACTACGAACCGCAGTCCGTGGCCAATCGCAAGGACAAAATTGCCATAGACCGGGTGCTGAATATGGACCCGGCAGGTCTGTACAGGGCAATACACGAGCACAACATCAGCATGTGCGGTTATATACCCGCGGTGACTTTGCTGAATGCGGCGATCGACCTGGGCGCAGGCAAGGCCGAACTGGTGGATTATCGCACCAGTGGTGAAGTGTCAAATGATTATTCATCCGTAGTGGGTTATGCCGGGATCATAGTGAAATGAAGCGATGGGTCTTGCCTGGCTTATTCGTGTTGATACAGGCCATTACGGCTAATGCGGATGTGCCCGGCCTGGTAGTTCGAGCCGACCTGGACGGGCCGGTTGACGTGGTCCATACGCAGTACATACTGAGGGCCATGCAACGGGCCAGGGACAAGGATGCCAGCCTGTTTTTGCTGGTAATGGACACACCTGGCGGCCTGGGCAGCAGCATGAGCCGTATTATCAAAAAGATCCTTGCATCCCCCATGCCAGTGGCCGTATTCGTGTACCCTCCCGGAGCCAGGGGCGCATCGGCAGGTTTCTTTATCCTGATATCAGCGGATATCGCGGCAATGGCACCGGGCACCAGGACAGGTGCTGCACATCCAATCCTCTCGTTCGGTGGTATGCCCATTGGCGGCGATACCCCGCGGCCCAAGGGTGCGAAGGATAAAAAGGACAGCGGCGGCTCCACATCCATACTGCTGGAAAAGGTCACCCAGGATATCCTGGCGTCAATACGTTCCATTGCTGGTCTCAGGGGCCGTAATATCGATATGTGCCTCGCCGCGGTCCAGCAAAGCAAGTCTTATTCCGACACCGAGGCCCTCAAGGGCAAGGTTATTGACCTGCGTGCCAATTCGGTCCGGGACCTGCTGAAACAAATCAACGGCCGCAAGGTCAAGCGCATAGACGGCAGTACCACGGTGTTGCAACTGGACCATCCGCAGATCGAACGGGTCAAAATGACTGCGCGGGAGCGATTCCTGGCACTGATAACCAATCCCAATGTCGCCTTCCTGCTGGGCCTGGCCGGTTTAATCCTTTTGTACGTAGAGATCACGCACACCGGGCTGGTCATACCTGGCGTGGCAGGCGCATTGTCACTGCTGCTGGCGATCATGGGCTTTTCCTATTTGCCCATATCCGTGACCGGTGTCCTGCTGATCGTGCTGGCCATGGGGCTGTTTATCGCGGAATTAAAGATGCCAGGATTTGGCATACTGGGCGGGCTTGGCATTGTGTCCCTGGCCCTTGGTGGTATAATGCTTGTGAAACGAACCGACCTGGGAGTCAGCGTGGATGTATCAGTGGCAATTGGGGCGGCGGCAGGATTTGGCGTATTGTTCTTGTTTTTGTCTTACCTGGTGCTGCGCAGTTTCAGGCAAAGGCCCAGGACCGGAAAGGATACCCTGATCGGTGCGCAGGCAACAGCCTTGACCGACCTGTCACCCAGGGGCCAGGTGCTGTTAAACGGGGAATACTGGAAGGCTGTTGCGTCCGGGCATGTGCCGGAAGGGGCGCCCGTTCGGGTGGTCCGTGTCGATGGCCTTACTGTTTACGTGGAACCAATACAGGAGGAAACATGGGAATCCAAGCCATAGGGATCGTGATAGCCGCATTGATTTTCTATTTATTCAGCGCTATTCACATATTAAAGGAATACGAAAGGGCCGTGATTTTCCGGTTGGGCCGTGTGTTGCCAGGTACAAAGGGGCCTGGTCTGATATTCATATTCTGGCCAATTGACCGGATACGGAAGATCGACCTGAGGCTGTTGACCCTGGATGTGCCGCCGCAGGACGTGATCACCAGGGACAACGTGACGACCAGGGTGAATGCGGTTGCATATTTCAAGGTTGTGGACCCGCTGAAAGCGGTGCTGGAGGTCATGGACTACTTCATGGCAACGGCCCAGTTGGCCCAGACAACGTTGCGCAGTGTGCTGGGTGAGGTGGAACTGGACGAATTGCTGAGCCAGCGCAAACAACTGAACCTGCGTTTGCAGGAGATCCTGGACGAGCATACGGACCCCTGGGGTATAAAGGTCACCCTGGTCGAGATCAAGCAGGTGGACCTGCCACAGGATATGCAGAGGGCCTTGGCCAGACAGGCCGAGGCCGAGCGTGAGAAACGGGCAAAGATCATACATGCAGAGGGCGAGCTTCAGGCATCGGAAAAACTCAAGCAGGCCTCGCAAATTCTGGCCGAGGAACCGATTTCCGTTCAATTGCGTTATTTCCAGACCCTTACCGAACTGGGCACTGAAAAGAATTCTACCATCATCTTTCCGGTCCCCCTGGACTTGTTTACATATTTTACAAAGAAACCGTCAGATTAACCCTGCCTGAATCTTTACTGACCGATGCACTGGTACATGCCGGTATTTTGGGAGTAATCACAGTAGGTCCGTGAAAGGGCACAATTTTGTACCTTGATGTGGCCGTCCACGCAGGAAAATGCGAAAGTACCGGCGCACAGCCCTTCGGCCGGGACCAGATTTCCACATGGTTGATTGCCCGGTTTTACGCATTTTCCACCATCGCATATCTCGCCGAATTGCATGCAATCAACAGCCTGCTCCACCTTTAAAACCTTGTCGCAAGACATCTGTATCCGTCCTTTGATGCACTTGTCCTTGCCACTGCATCCGTCCTTGGTGCACGCATAACGGATCCCGTTGGTCACGGTCAATTTGCTGCATTTCGCCAGGTTTTTATCGCACTCGCATTTCATGCCCAGCCTGGTGCAGTTCAGTACGTACAACTTCATACCTATACATGCGGACACGGAGTTATCGATGCAACTAATACCCGCCCCACAGGAATCACCGGCCGTATAGCACTTACCCGATTTGTCACATGCGCCGAGGGGGCCGCAATCACCGCACGTACCACCGCAGCCGTCATCCCCGCATTCCTTGTTTTCGCATTGGGGCTTACAACATGCGCCGTTGCGACAAATACCATCGGTGCACTGTGCCCCGTCCTTGGCCTGGCTCCACTTGTCCTGGCCGCTGGATGGCTTGCATACCTCGCAATCCTTGGCTGGATTTGCATCACCTGCCTTGTAGCACTTGCCGTCAATCAGGCAGTAACCGGCGTTAATTTTATGCTGGCAGTTGAACGAGGTATCACAGAAATCCTTGGTGCAATCCAGGTTATCCGAACAGCCGTCGGGACCTGCGCAGTCACCTCCGCACCCGTTGTCGCCACAACTCTTGTTCTTGCAGTCAGGCTGGCAGCAACCACCATTAAAACAGACACCGCCGTTATTGCCACAGGGGATGCCGTTGTCAGCAGGACTAAACGCGTTGTTATTCTTTTTGGAATTGCATACCAGGCAGGGATTATCAGCCGATTTTGCGCCATCCTGTACACATTTGCCGTTGATCACGCAATAGCCATCGCTGACCTCATGGGTACACTTGCCCTGTTTGCATGCGTCGGCAGTACAATCCAGGCCGTCATCGCATTGGTCACCGGTTTCCTTCCAGCATGTGCCCCCGCATCCATCCGACCCGCACTCCCTGTCCTTGCAGTCAGGCACGCAGGCCGAGTCACCCTGACCGCCAGAATCAAGAAATGCGATATTAGGTCCGGTTGTACTGCTGTTGCACGAGAGTACCAGCGTAGTAGACACCATGAAAAAAAGGAGCAAAAATCTTTTTAGCACTATGCCTCCACATACATAGACATTATAAATTTTAACGATAATGCATCGGAAACGCAATAATTACTATAGTCCCCAAATTACCTGACTAAATTTCGTAGTCGTACGCCGCAAGCGGCCCATATCTGCTTCGACGTAGTACTTCTCCGCTCACACAGGCTTATCTCCTTGTACCTGATGCACTTTCTGCAACCTTTATTGTCAAATTTGACAGGTAATTTGGGAAACACAGGACCAAGATCATCCACTCTAACAAAATGCATGCTGGAGAATTTGGCATTTCCGTGGCCGTTGGCCGAGGCCGTGGCCGAGACCGTGGCCGAGACCGAGACCGAGACCGAGACCGTGGAGCGCAGGCGGCCTCGCCTGCTTGTTTCGCGGGCGTCCCGCCCGCCTTCGGT
>WGCQ01000238.1 GCA_015493765.1 Deltaproteobacteria bacterium | reverse complement strand
GCCGGCATCTTGAATTGTCTTTGTGTTTCAAACCATTGCAAAATACACAAATTTTCGGATTCGTCACTAAATCCATCAAAGCAACACCCTATAGCACACCTGCGCTCAAACAGGCTCAACTCTTTGTATCCGAACCCATTTCGGCGTACTTTGTCCTCAAATTTGACAGGTAATTTTGGAACTCCAAAAAGTATTTGACACAATTAATATAAATTTTTATACTGTAGAGGCTTTTAACGGGATAGGAGGAAAATATGCGTGTAAGCAAGATTTCAGGCCTGATTCTTAGCCTGGCGACAGGGTTGTTGATCCTTGCCGGGTGTGGCGGCGGTAGCAGCAGCGGCGGCAGTTGCACCACTGACAAGGACTGCAACAAGGGCAACATCTGCGTGTCCAATACGTGCCAGGCGGTTAAGTGTTCGACCACTGCCGATTGTCCCAGCGGTGTCTGCGACCCACAAACCGGGACTTGTACGCCCAGGGAATGCACACTTGACAAGGATTGCGGCGGTGCGAACATGTACTGCGACAACGGCCTGTGCAAACCCAAAACAGTGGGTGGTGACATCGTTGTTACTGACCTGCCGCAAGGCGACGTCCAGGCTGACGGTACCACCACGGATACCGGTGGCCCTGTGGTAAAAGGCGATGACTGCAAGAAGTGCGACAGCAACGCCGATTGTTCGGATGGATACGATTGCATCACACTGTCGGCAGGCGGCAAGTTCTGCCTGAAAAAATGCAAAACCGCTGGCGATTGTATTTCCGGCTATGTGTGTTACGCGGCTTCAACCTCTGGTAAAAACTGCGTGCCACCGTCTTATAAGTGTGTGGAATGTGCCACCAAGGGCTGCCCGAGCGGTAAGGTGTGCGACCTCAGCAACGGCAGTTGCAAGGACAAGGTCGCTACTTGCCAGCCGTGCAGTTTGGACTGGGAGTGCGGCATTGGTAACCGCTGCTATCGCAAGGATCCAAACGCCAAGGGCGTGTGCATGCCTGAATGCAAATCTGCATCGGATTGTCCCCAGCCCCAGGCAAAGTTCAAATGCCAGGCGAACCAGGATGGTGTTCAGATGTGCCAGCCCGTGGACATGGGCGCATGCTGCCCTGCTGACAAGCCGCACATGCTGCCTGACGGGACCTGTGCACAGTGTGCCAATGCCGGCGATTGCCCGAACGGCCAGGTATGCGATGAAAAGACGCATACATGCAGCAGCAGCGGTTGCCCCACCGGACAGAAACTGTGCAGCGACGACAACCAGTGTCACCAGTGCTGCGAAAAGGCTGACTGCGCATCCGGACAGGATTGCAAGAACCATACGTGCGTTGGTGGTGGGCAGGACCAGTGCAACGGTGCATGCACGGATCCCAACTACAAATATTGCGTGAATTACCAGGGTAACTGGACCTGCGCTGCATGCGATCCCAACGATTCGAGTTCATGCCCAACTGGGTGCACATGCAGTCCAACCAGTTTCAACTGCCTGAATCCGGATGGCTCCATGTGTGGGCAGAAGGGGGGAACTAATCCGGCACAGTGCAAATGTTCTGCCGACACGGATTGCGTTGACCCGAATGGGCAAAATCAACTAAAATGTACTGGTGGCCAGTCGGGTTACTGCTATGACCCCAATGGTTCCTGTGATGGCCAGAATACCTGCTGTGACGCGGCCAGCGGCAGTAAGTGCTTTGACATGATGAGCCTGCTGTTAGGCGGTTTAACGGGCGGCGGTGGCGGCATTCCCGGGCTTCCCGGTGGAGGTGGTGGTGGCACGCCTGGCGCCATGATGGGTGTATGCAGTTGCGACAATGGTGCAAAATGCCCTGGTGGAATCACATGCTTCCCTCTGAGCACAATCTGTGCACTTCCCATGATAGGCTCGACGATTTGCCCAGGCGGCCAATTGCCTCCAAACGCGCCTAAAAACATCTGCAAGGACCCATCGACCTTGTTGAGCGGACTGGGTATCTAATAGAACTTTATCCAAAATGTCATTCACTTATCCTGATACAGAGGAAAAGTCCCTTTACACGGAACTGTGGCAGATACTGACCACAATCGTTAGGCCCTCATCCGTGGTGCTGGAGGTCGGCTGTGGTACTGCCGAGGTACTGCATGCCCTGTGCAAAAAGACCGGGTGCACAGGCATCGGCAGCGACCCGTTTATCACGCCCCGGCCCGGAAACCCGGCATTTTATGCACTGAAGGCCGAGGAAACCGGGCAAATACCCATGGATTTCAACGTGATCTACGGTACCAAGAGCCTGCACCACGTGGGCGATATACCGGCGTTTTTCAGGACCGCCATTGCCAAACTGCTGCCCGGTGGCCACCTGATTATTGCGGACTGGGTTGCGGGCATGGACCGCGGGTTCAATGAAACCTATCTGCATCCGGCGAAGGTCCTTCGCATGGCCATGGACGCCGGATTTGAACACCTGGAGGTCAGGGTCAGAGCGCATACCCACCAGGTCCTGTGGGCCCGGAAGCGCTAATCACGATTGCTTTCCATTCGACCGGGGTTGTCGGCTGAACCGGTAATTTTGGTGATACACCTTTACAGAACGCCCGCCTTCCAATACAATCGCTTGGGACTTTATGAGGCATAACAATGTTCGATCAGACAGAATTCAACAACATCAGGCGAAAAATTGGCAAGGACCTCCTGATCCTGGCACACCACTACCAGAGACCTGACGTGGTTGCCCTGGGCGACAAGATCGGCGATTCCCTGGCCCTGTCACGCGAGGCTGCTGAAAGTACGGCAAAATATATCGTGTTTGCAGGGGTCAGGTTTATGGGTGAAACAGCGGCTGCTCTGGCAGGGCCAGGCCAAAGCGTGTATATGCCGGAACCCATGGCTGGTTGTCCCCTTGCTGATATGGCCCCTTTTGAGGACGTGAAGCAGGCCTTTGATACCCTGACCACACTCCGTGGTGAACAGCCATTGATCGTGACCTACGTGAACACCAACGCCGATGTAAAGGCCCTGGCAGGGGCGACCGGTGGCATCGTGTGCACGTCCGGTAATGCCGTAAATGTATTGAAATGGGCCATGAAACAGGGCAGGCAGGTGATGTTCGTTTCCGACCAGAACCTCGGTACAAACGCGGCCAGGGTATTGGGTATTAATCCGGGTGAAATTACGAAACTGAGCGTCACCGGCCAGGTAGAGAACGAGAAGGCGGCAGCAAGTGCCAGGTTGGTCCTGTGGAACGGGTATTGTCATGTGCACACCTTTTTCAGGCCGGAAATGGTGGCCCGGGCACGCGAACAGTACCCAGGATGTAAGGTCATCGTACACCCAGAGGCCCCCAGGGAGGTGGTGGACCTGGCGGATGAATGGGGCTCTACCGCGGGTATCGTAAAATTCATCGAACAGGCAGGGCCTGGTGCCACCGTGGTGGTGGGGACCGAGGTGAACATGGTGACGCGTTTCGCGCAAAATTACAAGGATCGCCGTGTCGTACCACTGGCACCCAGCCTGTGCCCCAATATGTGGTCAACAACGCGTTCAAAACTGCTCTCTGTGATCCGTGATTTTCCGGAAAACAAGCGAATTACGGTCCCGGCGGACGTTGCCAGGAATGCCCGACAGGCATTGCAGCGTATGTTTGATATACAGGACTGAGCAATTTACACTGTCACTGTCAACTGACACTGAAACTCCCAAATCACCTGTCTGAAACCGGCAGTGAAACTTTGCCTGACGGCCCCTTGTCACGGCCAGGGCCTTAGACAAGGCACCTCTATCGGGCCGTATGCTGTGCCTCCATCGCCCTCCGGATGCTCAAGCCTTAAGAGCCGTTTTTTCATGTATTGACAAAGAAGATTTGTAAGTCATTGAGAATTCAGGGAACAAATTTATCTTGTCACGACCATGGGTGTACAGGTGAAACCCGGGCCGGGTCAGGGGATATGGTTGCTTTCAAGGCTTACAGGAGGATAGCCACTGGCTCCGTTGTTTTTTTGTTTTTATCATTGATGGCAGACAAAAGTTTAGTTAAAATGTATTTTTTAGGTGCGAGGATTAATGAATACACGCCTCTTTGTTATGCTTGCATTATCATTGTCGGCCTGCCGATCCGGCAGTGTTGCTGTGAGTGCCAAGCAGTCCCATATCATTGGTGGAGAGCCTGAGGTAGGATACCCTGCGGTAGGCGTATTGGTATTCAATGCCGGGGCGTTGTGCACGGGGACCTTGATATCCCGTCAGATAGTGCTTACAGCGGCCCATTGCGTTGCAGTGGGACACTCAGGACGTTTCTTTATAGGACCTTCAGTTAAATCCGCAAATCAGGTGATTCCTTTTACCAGGGCACTGGAGCACCCGCAGTATTCCCTGATATACGTTTCTGAATTGAAAACCACCATGCCGGAACACGATGTGGGCCTGGTGGTCCTGGACCGGCCGGCAAAGGATGTGACGCCCATAAAGTATCGGGCCAGCGTGATCAACAAAGACATGCTCAATCAGCCGGTTTTGTTTGTAGGTTATGGGGTTACCTCACCAGGGGGCGGGTCCTTCGGTGTGAAATACTCGGTGCCTGGCCACATAGACATGATCACGGACCAGGGGATCGTAAACATCGTGGATGACCCGGCGCAACCACGCAATACCTGCCAGGGGGATTCCGGAGGACCTGTATTATACAGTGGTGCAGGTGGAGTGGAGGTGATCGGTACGGTGAGTGCCGGTGATATTTACTGTAAGTACTATGGATATAACATAAGGTTGGACCGCAATGCTTCGTGGATTGCCAAGGTGGCGGCGCAATACGACGGCGGGCCTTTGACCGCAGTATGTGGTGATGGGGTTTGTGGTATTGGTGAAACACCACAGAACTGTTCGATGGATTGTGCGGGCAACGCGGTATGCGGAAACGGGAAGTGCGAGCAGGGCGAGGATGTTGATTCCTGTCCAAAGGATTGTTCCTCGACCAGGTGTGGTGACGGACTGTGCGAGGGTGGCGAAAATTACCAGGTCTGTCCCTACGATTGTTCCACACCCCAGTGCGCTGGCGTTACCTATGGCGGGTGCTGCGATCAGAGGAAACTGCACTACTGCGACGAATACGGTTGGTACCAGACAAAGGATTGCGGGAGCTTGGGGCTGCAATGCGGTTGGGTGGAAAAGGGTGGAAAAGGGTACTATGATTGTACCGATGCCCCCAACCGGGACCCTAGTGGCACCTACTCCGGCAACTGTCCTTCACTGGCTGTAATCTGCGGTAACGGCATGTGCGACGGAGACGAGGATTGCCACACATGCCCAAATGACTGTGGTGTGTGTAAGACAGTTTGCGGAAACGGTAAATGCGAGGCCCATGAAGATTGCCACAATTGCCCTGTGGATTGCGGGGGGTGCTCCACTCCCGACGCATTCTTGCAGGATACCGTACAACGGGATGCTACTGGTGTAGCACCGCCGGACATGTCTGCTATGGATACCAGTAATGCCCTGCCGTCACCGTTTTCCCATCATTCCGGCGGCTGTACCATGTCTGAATCCCTGGATATACGGAATACCGGGTCTTTTTTCCTTTTCTGCCTGCTTGGCCTTTCGCTGTTTATGTTGTACATGCGACGTACGTAAGTAACTATTAATGCATATAGACAAAATATCTTACACTACTTCAGCGGGTAGACGACAGCGGCAGTGTGGACGGAGCTGAATTATTTATTATCCTTGAGCCAACAAATCCAACCATTCTTTAGTATGGTTTTGAAAACTTTCACGGAATAAAACCAAAAGGCTTTCCAGTTCGGCGTCCTTGATCGGAAAACTTTCCTCGAAATAACTCATATATGATAATTGTAGTGCACCTTTTTCATTGGACACCAATATGGACATTTCCGGTATCTTTGTATGCCTCCACCTGCTCACGATTCCACCTACGGCAGGAAAGGCCCCCAAAAACAGCCAATTTCCATTTACGTCCTTTTCACCTATTCCAAGCAAACTTCTGACATCTTGAGTAACCGGAGGTTTGAACCATTCTACGAAAAATTTGTCCTCTATTTCCTCTCTGAGAGAAGGTGGAAGGCCTGCATCTAACAGGGCATCCGCATAATGAATCCCTATTCTGGACTGAAAAGCATTGCCTATCAGGAGTTGTTCCTGGACCTCTATTGCCGCTGCATCATCCTTTATCACTTTTCCATCATACCAGAATTCGAATCCTTTTACAGCGCGCTCAAGTTGTTCATTGTAATACGCATTATATTCATTTATCGTTTCTTCATTCCATCCCCTTTGGTTAAGAATTGTGGCCACTTCTATGGCCTTGTTCACGGCCAGACCGGTTCCTACCGAATAAATAGGGTCTGCAAATGCATACGCATCGGATACCAGGATGTAGTTCGGATTTCCAGGTGGAATTTCGGCAATTTTTGCAAACATGTTTCTCATGTGCAGCCTGTTAAGGTGCCCGGATTTATCCAGTTTTCTGGGTGCCAGTTTGACATAATTCGGTGCCTTATTTTCGTTAAGAATATCATCCATCTCCTCAGCTGACACCGGTCCGAGTTTGGATACAACACCGAAACTAAGTATTTTTCCCTTGTACAAAGGAATCTGCCAGGTCCACAGGCCATCCTTTACTTTGGTCAAAATCGTTGACCTGCTGGGCATCCAACCGCGAATTTCCTTGCTATCCAGCAGTCTCCTGTGAAACACGTCGTACCTACGCCAATCCCATCCTCGTTTTTTGATTTCGTCATAAAATTTCTGGCTATCATCTTCCAGCACGTCATAGTACCGCCATGTTGCATAGGCCGGCCACATGTCCTTTACGCTATTTTTTAGTCTGGCTATGACCATTGCAGGACCGGAGCAATCTATCACCTGGTGTTTAAACTCATATTCCGTTTTGTCAGTTATAACAATCTTTGATTCAAAATCTATATCTTTAACACGTTCCCTGGTCACTTCGATATTCCAGTCATTCATCATTTCAGTTTCCAGTTCGGAACGAAATATGTGCATTGCCATTGTGGATTCTCGCTGTGGTAACGGAAAAGAGGCTATACTCCCGTCAGCGATAAAGGTAGTGCCGTATTTGGGAGTAAATGATGGCAGTTTTGAGATCCTGTACAACTGTTTTTGCATCTCTGGATGCCTGAAGTGTTCGGGGATTATTGACTCACCTATCTTATAACCTCCGGGATTGTCATCGAGAATTACAACGTTCTGATTTTTAAGGAAATGTTTTAAGACCATTCCCGACAAGCCAGCACCGATAATGACGTAGTCTGTTTTAATTTTTTTCATTAATTTATCCTCCTTGGTAAGGGCTCAAAAAAATATTCTTACATAACGAAAGCACATAATCATATAATAATCTAATAGTCAACTTCAAGTCAATTCAGATCTCCCGAATTTAGTCAGGTAATTTGGGATAGGGCAGCGAGGTATTTAAAGCCTGTATTCCCGCGTATACATAACGATAGGCCTGGTCAGGAGGGAAAGGAAAGGATAGGAAATTCAAAGCACATGTTTGTTCAAAGCCGCATGGCAGCGGGGTTTGCGAGGGGCGAATTTAGGGCGCAAGAGGCACAGTGTGGTGAGGAACTGGGAATCCTGCAACTAAAAACCCGGTAAAAACATGACAAAAGTCATGATTGGATGTGTATCCTGTGCTGGCAGGCGTGGAAGCCTGACAGCACAGGAACGAAGTAGGATTGAGCTGGAAGAAGGCATCAAAACAGGTATCCCTGTTTGTATTTGATGAAGAATTTCTCTTGACAAATCAGGGTGTTATCTTGGCAGGCCGTGGTTGCAACGCCGGGATAGATTTGTCCATTGATGGTTAGGGATGGGCCGGGTTGTGTGTGTTAATTCCAGGTATCATCGGGTGGACCTGGACCGGGGAAAACCGGCAATTCAACCCCTGACCGTGACCCTGGGCTACCGGGTGACCCTGACCGGGGGAGAAGGTGGATGTGGCTGAATCGAAACACGAACGGGACAGCGCGTTCCTGCGAGCGATCCTGACGATTTATTTGTTGGGAAAAAAGTATGTTGAACACACCCCCGCAGATATGGTATAGATTGGATATCCACTTTGGGCGTTCTTATGCTTTTTTCGAATAAGGGTGGCAGTTATGGCAAAACAGGATTACAAGATTAAACTGACAGACCAGCAAATAATAGAGATTGCAGGTGAGTTGGATGCGGGAATGATTCCTTTCTATCACCTTGAATCCGGAGAACTCGTGGTTGTTCCCGATCTTGAACGTTTTCCTTACGTGAATGAAGAGGGTCTATGGCAAGAGGACCTGGAAGAAATTGAAGAGAACAGGGACGATTATTTTGAGTTTACTGCCATGGATTCGCGTGAAGCCTTTTCCGTGATGGCAGATTTTGCCGAAACAGTGGAAGACCAAAAGATCCAGGATAAACTTATGGACGCGTTGAATGGGCCAAAGCCCTTCAGAAATTTTAAGTGGCAGATTGATAATTCCGGTGAGTACAGAAAGAAATGGTTTGATTACAAAACAGAGCGATACATTGAATTTGTCAAGGCACAGGTTGACTTTTATAACAGTGATGATGACGAGGAGGGTTGATCAGCATAAAAAGTTGAATAATTCCGGAGTCAAGTCCCAATTTTTCTTTAGCATCGTTGCTTTTACAAGGACCCAAATTTTGTCTTTGCGAGCCCAAAACGGACTCATTACCCTGCGTATCTACCTGTTTTACAAATACCAGCCCCTGCGCGTGGCCCGGGGACAGGATCTGGTGGCTGGCGGGCAGGATTCATTTGATGACTTGGAAGATGAAAACCGTGGGATCGGAGTGGGATGGTAATTTTGGTGATATTCCATAACCTACTGAAAAATGGCCATATCGTTACCGGTTCGGGGACATCCGCCGTCAATCAGCCTGCAAATTCAGGATTGCCATTAACCCTGATATGCGAAGCATATTACAAAATGAAAAACTTGCTAATTTCGCCCTTTCTCGCAGAATTTTGGCACCGAATTTCAAAGTTAACGCTCCTTTTGTCTCTCAAGGCTATCATTTCATAAAATGGCTCAACCCTGTCCAGTCTGACCACATAGAACCAGCAAAATCCTATGACTTGTGATATAGTACTACGATGAACTTTGGAGGTCAGAGTATGAATAAAAAAATCTTGATCCTTGGCCTGATGGTCGCAATAAGCGCGGCGGCCGCTACATCGGAAGCCTTGATTGAACAGGCAAAAAGGGCAGGACTCAAACCAATCCCCGAGGATCGAAGCGCCCTGTACAAACTGATCGACAACCCCAAAAATCCGATTACCGACGAAAAGGTGAAACTGGGCAAGCAACTCTATTTCGACCCACGCCTCAGTCGCAGTGGACTGGTCAGTTGTAATTTCTGTCACAATCTTTCCACGGGCGGCGTTGACGGCGTGGATGCTGCAACAGGGCACCTGTGGCGTCACAATCCGCACCACCTGAACTCCCCCACCGTGTACAACGCTGTTTTCGCATCCAGGCAGTTCTGGGACGGACGCAGCCCCGACCTGGAGGACCAGGCACAAGGACCCCTGCAGGCCGCACCCGAGATGGCCGCCACCAGGCAACATGTCGAGGCTGTGGTGAATTCGATCCCGACCTATGTCAAGGAATTCCGTCGGGCGTATGACAATCCCAGGATGAAGCCCACGTTCAAGGATGTGGCGGACGTGATTGGGGTTTACGAACGTACGCTAATAACCCCTTCCCGTTATGACAAATTCCTGAGGGGTTGCAACAAGGCCCTGACAGCCAGGGAAAAGGAAGGGTTGAAGCTCTTCATCGACAAGGGGTGTGTTAGTTGCCACAACGGCGTTGCCCTGGGCGGCGGCATGGAGCCCTTTCCGCAGGCCAGGCCCTATAAATATGCCAAGATCGGTGATTTCAAGGGTAACAAAAACGGCATGGTCAAGGTCCCCACTCTGCGTAACATCCTGGAGACCCGCCCTTACTTCCACAACGGGGCCGTGTGGAGCATTGAAGAGGCAATCCGGATCATGGGCGAAACGGAACTGGGAGAGACGATCAGCGACAAGGATACCCAAAAAATAAAGGCCTTCTTTGGTGCATTGACAGGCAAAAAGCCCTATGTTCGTTATCCCATACTCCCACCAAGCACCGATCAGACCCCAAAACCCAACCTCAAGTAAAATCCCCAATTACCGGTCTTGAATTCTTACAGTCCATGATTATTAATAAAATGGCCTTGGTAGTAATCGCAATCGTGTAAACCGGGGCGGCAGGTTTTACAAAAGCAGGAGTAGAAGATATGCAGACAGATGCATTGAACATAGTATGTCCTCATTGTGACAGCGTAAACAGGGTCCCCCGGTCCAGGATCGGGGATGGTCCGAAATGCGGGAGGTGTGGTAATCCCTTGTTTACCGCCAGCCCCGTGCACCTTGGCGATCATAATTTCCACAAACACGTCAGCAGAAACGGCATACCCGTGCTGGTGGATTTCTGGGCACCCTGGTGTGCGCCGTGCAGGATAATGGAACCTGGTATGGAGCAGGCGGCAGCACGATTCGAGCCAAACCTGAGGGTGGCCAAGGTAAATACCGATGAGGCCGGGCAGGTGGCTGCCGGGTTGGGAATACAGGGCATTCCTACCGTGATTTTGTTCAGGAACGGCAGCGAGGTGGCCCGCCAGACCGGGGCCATGGACCCTGGCACGCTAATGAGATGGATTGAGGCCCACCTGTAATTTCAGTAACAATCGTATTACGGCAAGGATAGGAAATTCACAGCACATGTTGGATCTAAGCCGCATGGCAGCGGGGTTTGCTGTGTGTGATTTTTGAAGTGTGAAGGCACAGGATAGGAGTGAGACTCGGGGCAGTTCACCCGAAAAAACGGTAAAAAGATGATAAAAGTCATAATCGGAGGCGTGCCCTGTGCTGTCAGGCGGACAAGCCTGCCAGTACGGGTACGAATAGAGGGATTGTGCTGGAAGAACATGCAAAAACAGGTATCCCAATTTGCGATCAAGTGATATAGTTTTTCTTGATAAATCAAGGTGTTATGTCGGAAGGCCGTGGCTGCAAGTCCGGGATAGAAATGTCCGTCTGGTGATACTCAGGGACCTTTCCCAAACGAAATATCGCTTCCTGAACTCCGTGTTTGAGCGCCTCCATAGACTCCGAATGACAAACCGTGGCCCACTCCCAGTTGCTGAATCCCAAATTACCAGCCTAATTCGCGATTCAGTCGCCGTTAGCGGCGCATCTACTGCACCACTCTCGACGACTTCGGTCATCAAATTAGTTCGGTAATTTGGGTGTATGGCGACACCGTGTGACACAACATGTGCTTGAATACTTCCCCTCCTATCCTTACCTCGAATTCCTTCACGTGAGTAAAATCCGTTTGCATCGCCTCCCCAGGCCTGTGCTCCTGCGTAAAAAATACTTCTTTCAACGGGCCTGACTGCGCCCCCCACTGCCTGACGTACCTCTGGAATGTCCGTAACTGGCCGTCCTGGTATCTATCGCCCGGGATATTTCCTTTGCAAATCCTCGAATAACGTCTTGGCATTTACCTGTCGTCACCGGCCATTTCTAATTGTCGCTGAACAGGCAAATGCATTTTGTCTTGAAAAAACATCCTTTTATATAATAGATTACCGTTATGAGGCGGATTTCTATTATATCTGTGATGTTATTTGTTGTTTTTAATGCATCTATCAATGCCCAGGCAAAAAGACTTCCTGATTCCTGTAATTTTTTAAAGACGCAGGTGGAAGGGTATCGGTTCCATAAAATTATTATTCAAAATCAAGGCCAAGGTATATATAAAATACATTTACTTTACGATACCATCAATAAAAAGATTATTGAAATTGTTCTAAATTTTATTGATGAGCGCCATATAAAGTATAAATATAGGGGACCTGTAATAAACAATAATCCCCCCCCCGCATTCCAGGATCTGATAAAGTTTTTAAAAAATAAACACAAAGAGATATCATCGTGTATAGAATCTGTAAAAAATGCGTCTGATACCGGGATTCCCGTATATCTGATTAAGTCCATTGACTTTTTTATGTTTTTTCTTTTCCTGTTCGGATTCTTTTTGTTTTTCAAAGAGTTCTTTGTGAACAAAGGTGGTATAAAATCCCGTTCAGTTTTAGATATGCTCTTCCGGGTATCATTATGGTACTTTTTTTTGCTTTACTTCATAACGTCCTTGAAATCTCTTCCGTATGATGTCATGGATTTATGGCATCTTTTGCCAATTGAATTCAATAAGAGCCATTCTCTGGATTTACTCCATCCTCTATATCCTTTACTCATGCACGGTATAAGAAATATCCTGTGGAAATTCGGTTATAAAGGGCGTTTTCTTACCATTCTTGAAGTTCTCAATATTTGCGCCATCATGGCATCTTTTGTTGTAATATATGACCTTTCTAATCGCTTCGCCTCTTTCTGGGCATCTGTGATTACTCTGATTCTGTGGGGATTGCAAAGTAATTATATACTGTCGGCTGGTATAAGGGCTGTTCCCTATGCATGGGCGGCTCTAACTTTGATCCTTACCTGGTATATCCTTATTACAAAAGAAGATTCTTTTAAAAAATTTGTAATTGCAGGCATAATGTCGGGTTTCACTGCCGGGTTCCATATGTCCGCGGGGATGCTCTGGATAGCCAGTGTTTTATATATATTTATGACACAAGAACATAAAAGAATGGCGTTCAAACAAACGATTGTATATTTACTCTCCAGTTCTGTTACCCTGTTATTTATTTACTTCATGTTAACTCTGGAGATGTTTTATTTCGATCCGCATGGATTTATTTCTCGCATAAGTTTCAACAAGCACTTGATTCTGGAATTCCAGCAGGTTCCTCACTCATCGATTCTGGATGCATCCATTTCTCATCTCTTTTCCGCGTTTTGGAATAGGACATCTTCATTGTGGGAGTTTACTGGTTTGAGTCTGTCTATTTTGATTATAGGCCCCAAAACCAGGTCTTCGACCTTGACAAAGGCATTCTTACTTAATCTTGGAAGTTTCTGGCTATTCTTTCAATTTTTTA
The DNA here is from genome assembly GCA_015493765.1 of Deltaproteobacteria bacterium. GTDB lineage: Bacteria > Myxococcota_A > UBA9042 > DTJE01 > S145-11 > S145-11. Next base: position 7,583 of record WGCQ01000238.1, on the reverse strand, counting down.
ATGTTTACAATGGATTCCTTTTCTCCCTCTTTATCCTTTTGCCCTCTTTTGGGGCTTTTGCAATTACTAAAATATCTGAGATTCTTAAAATAAAGACCAGATATGATTTTGTGAAAATTCTTGGCTGTCTCTTTGTGATAATTTTATTGGCCCAAATGAGTGCTAATTTCTTTAATATAAGGAAAGATCGTTATTTTAGCGAAGTTCAATTGCTGAATCGCAGGCTTGGTGTTGGAGGGCTTTTAATCATACCCGGGATAAACAAGTTTGAGACATCTTACTTTGCAAAGTTCAAGGTATTTTCATGTATGAAAAAACACGGACCAGATTTTCTAAAAGATAAAAGATTGCTGATTGCCACGGTTAGAGAATTTTTCAAGAAAAACAAAAAAGTTCTTTATACAGAAGGATATACTGGGGGCTTTAATAGTTTTGATAAGGAAGGGGAAGAATGGGAACACCAGATTTTTGTGAATCCGTGTGGATTTATACCTAAGAAGAGAAAGGCGTGTGTGCTAAAAGTCACAAAAATGCTAAAAAAACACTTTGAATTAAAAAAGGCTTTTAAAGGACCATTGGGAGACATATACTACCGTGTAATTCCCAGACCCGGTTATCCTTGAAAGAGGATAATAAGATCACTGCATATACATATATTTGTGTCAAGTCGCAAGCACGTACCCAAATTACCTGACTAAATTCGGTGGCCTGTTGCAGCAATCGGCCCATCTGCTGCGTCGTGCCTCTGTGGTCACGCCCCCTTTGTCCTCAAATTTGACAGTAATTTTGGGTTTCCAATCGACAAGGACTTGCATTATTTGTTAGACTTAATAGGAGGTACAAAGGATGGCGAAGAAATATCGGGCCTGCTTGTTTTTCTTGATCACGGGCATGGGTGTAATGATTTCTGCTGGTGTTGCGGCCAATCCTGTGCCTGAACCTGATATTACCATTGAAAAAGGTCCAGGTCCCAGCGATGTCAGTATCATCATAGGTTGCTGGTCTTCTGCGTTAGAACCATGTATGGATATGAAATATTACAGGGATGGTAAAGAATTCCCCTGCAAAATGGAGGATTACAACCCGACAAAGGCCTCCTCGTATTCATACGATCCAGATAATCATGCGCATGTACAGGATGCGTGGACAGGCATACCTGACGTACAGGAGGATCCAGGCAGGGAAAATGATGGGGATGCAGGCTACACTCGTGACCAGGGACCCGGGAAGAACTCGGACTATGAAGAAATCACTTATATACAACAAAGGTGTATTGACAGGTGCGTACCATTGGGTATACACCGCTATGAGGTAAAAACATTTGTACTGGAGAACCCGGTACACGTGGAAAAAACAATAACGATTTCCCAGGTAGGGCCATCTTGTTCCTTCCAGGATACCCAGGAACCCCAGGATAATCAGAATCCTGACAATGCAGATTCCAGCACCTCCAGTTGCGCAACAATTCCCCAAGCCAAAGGGGGTGGTTCGGTATTGATGCTGCTTGGCATGGGGCTTGTGTTGCTGTTTTCCAAAAAATCAGGCTGGTAAGCCATTTCAGAAAGACCTTGGATTTAAAAATCTGTCAGAGATGCGAAAAAGGTAGCCAACCGAATGCGCAGCCCTATTTACGTGCGCCTGGCCATGCCTACAAGGCCAAATAACAAAAAGAATACCCACCATCCCGGACCCGGAGCCCTGGTGCCCACGTCACAGCCGGAATCCCTATTGGATTCGGGAGGCGCTTTGGCAAACACGTCACAACTGGTACAAGGCAGGGGGCCCACGTAATAACCAGAATACCAACTGGATTCAGGACAGGCAGTATCTATTCCCGAAATCTTGATGGTGACGTAAAGGTCCTCAGCTTCTAAGGGCTCATGATCTTTCTGAACGCCAGTTACACGGTATTCGTGCGTACCCAGGGGGACACAATGGTCTATACACTGATCCAGGTAAGTGGTGGGTGTACCAAAATCAAGGTATTGGATATCCGGGAACTCATTTTCGACCGCATCCCTGTCCTCATCCTCGGACATTGCCATGTACGGTACGCTGTAATCATCCCTGTCCACAGGTGTCCACTTGCAGTCCAGTTTATGTCCGTCCCTGTATACCTTTGGCCATAACAAGTCGCATCGGAAGTCCCCCATGTCCTCGCAGTGTACCACAATGGTGACGTCTTGCTTTCCCGGCCCCTGCTCCACACTGGCCGTGGGAAAGGGAATGGGATTGGCGACCGCCTGCCCCGGCAGGTAGATGACACAGAATACGATAGCGGATTGCAGCACTTTTTTAATCATTTTTCCTCCCTCACCCAATTTGGGTCCTCATGCGAACCGCCCCGGTCATGATCGACGATTCGCATACCGGATTTATCGTTACAGTGGTCTTTCCAGGTGACCACAATGTCCCTAACAGGTACGAAATCCTTTATATCCAGCCGGATCACGCCTTTACCCGTGGATGCGGGCCGGTAGGGCTGGTGCACATTGGTGAAACACGAAGGATACCTTATCCTGAAACGGGCCCGCAGGATAGGGCGGTGCCAGGCCAGTGCGGAGCGCACGATGTAAACGGCGCGGGAGTCCTTGAGCCTCTGGGTGTAACGGATGGTGACCCAGCGCTTTTCATTGCCTTTAACGTGCAGGTCAAACCGAATACCGCGGGCGGTCCTGGAAAAGGGGATGCCCGAAACATCGATCCTGTCGGGATACAGGATGCCCTTGTCCAGGGGGAAGGGGAAAAATATCCCTGCCATGGTATCCCGGGGGCCGGGGTTGTGAAACAGGTACCTGCCTGTAATCGTTACCTTGCCACGGCTGATGTCCATGTGGACCTCTTCCTGTTCGAACAACACCCCACTCAAGGGGCGGTGGTCACGCGGGATGTCTTTTGCGTACCTGGCAAACAGGTCGGGGATCGTCCGGGAACTGGTTCTGCGTGGCAACAGGGCGTAACTCGTTGTTTTTGTTGCATTCGGCCCCAAGGCCAGGACTTGTCCGTGGTGCGCCGTAACGACCCGGATATCGTGCCCCTGCAAGGGCTTCGGCACAATATCATGGAATACCCGCCCTTTGTTGCAAAGATTGTGTACCCGTGTGGATACCACGGCCAGCGGCCCCTTGTCCCTGATCTCCACCAGCCTTTCAACATCAAGGCATCCAAAGGTATTTTCCGAGTAAAGCACCAGGTGGTCCCTTTTGTAGGTCAAAATGGCAGCCCTTTTGAACCTGCCGGTTGTCACGTGTACCGTTTTCAGCATTGGTAATGCCCTGGACCTGGGATTACCGCCGAAGACCACGGCAGAACCGCCTTTTTTTGCCAGGAACAGCCCCTTGCCGCCTGTCTTGCAACTGAAACACAAATCCCAGGCCCCTTCCGGACGAACCACGTGGACGCGGCCCCGGCCAATGGACGGGTCGAACCAGTTCGTGACACCCAACATGCGGTGCGCGTGCACATGGCCGCGGCAACCTGCCCACGCCAAAATTAACAGGAACAGGGCATGCCGAATCGACCTCCCGCAGGGGGACCTGGAACGCAGTCCGGTGATCATTTTTTCGCCTGGAGGCCTTTACGGCCAAGGATGAGGACCAGGAAAAACAACAGTAGAAGGCCAAATACCGAGGCCCCCCTGTCCGTGGTGTTGCATCCGCCTGATCCCGTCTCGTGGTCAGTGCCCCCTATATCGGTCGTATCGTGGGCGTTGGAACGGTCCGTGCCGTATGTGATTTCTGACGCCCATCCCTGAATCTCCTCAGCCTGGTGATTATCGGCCAATCCGGCATCCCGCTCGGGTTCAGCCGCATCATGATCGCCGATTTTTATATATAAAATTAGATTGTCCTTGGGGGTACATTCAGGGGCATCCGGCAGTATCCCGCATACTTGCAACTCGTCAACCCATGGTTCAAAATCGTATTCATGGAACCCCGGGGACAGCCCTTTATCGACCCACACACCCAAAGGGCTGTACTGGTTTACGGGTTTACAATATCTATTGCAATCAAGGCCCGGCACGGTATCACAATCCACCCATATCGGTTTAATAAGGGCCCCGTCCCGTTCAATCCGCATGGAATCCGACCATCCTGTACCCCGGTTATCCTGGTCATTCAGGTTTTTGCACCACACCAGGGTGGCATCATGGGGCGTTGGGCCTTTAACCACCGTGAACACCGCAACTGTAACCTGGTGAGAGCCTGCATCCGGTGGCTCCGGTTCAGGATTGGCCCATGCGCCTGTGGTGTACAAAAGCAACCCCGTAACAATCAACCCCATGGATGCGTATCCTTTCATTTGATTACCTCCCTGAATAAAGTATAAAAAATCGTACATATCCAGTCAAAAACCCGGGCCCAAATTATTGTTCTTCCGGATCCCGCGTGGGTGGTATCTACTACTGAAGCCCAAAAGCACTTAAATTCTTAAAAGATTTAACAAGAAATAAAAATTGATTTTTAGTATATAAAGGATAGAAAATTCAAAGCACATGTTTGTTCAAAGCCGCGTGGGTAGGGCGGTTGCGGGGGCCGATTTTTGGTGAGAGGCAGACGAAGCATCATCGCGAATTAGGCTGGTAATTTGGAAGATGCTGCCCCTAAGTCTTACTTATTGAGAATACGTAATCGTATGACAACTCTGGTACTGGGAGGCGGGAAATGCAGCCCCCCACTACACCCTCTGTCCTTCTTTCATAGTACTTAAGCCTCAGTCATCCAACCGATCTATGCAGTTGAATTTTTCGAACAGCACCACAGGAACCTTCTCATCCTCCTTGATCTCCTGTAAACTTTTTCCTGTGGTGTCCTCAATACCCTGGGGATCGCCATAATGGAGGTAACAATGCAAAGATTTTTCCTACTGGTACTGGTAATTGAAAGCCTTTTTATCGGGTCAGTGCTATACGGCAGGCCATCCACGGTCTTTGTCTATGGTCCTGGTGGACCGTATCCTGCAATCAGGGAGGCTGCCTCCGTATACAGTAAACAGCACAACGTGGAGATCAGGGTAATTAAGGGGCCTGTCTCGAACTGGGAGAGGTCAGCAGCCCGGAATGCGGATATTATCTACAGTGGCTCTGAAAACATGATGATTGATTTCTGCAGGCGCTTTAAACTTATCAAAAAAGACACCGTTACCCCTTTGTATTTAAGGAAATCAGGTCTGCTTGTGAGGCCTGGAAACCCGAAGCATATCAGATCCCTGAAGGATCTTCTGAAACCAGGGATTAAGGTACTGGTTGTGTCCGGTGCAGGCCTGATTGGGGTCTGGGAGGACATGATCGGAAGGACCAAAGACATGAACAGCCTGAGGAAACTGAGAAGGAATATCGTATTTTTTGCGCCCAATAGCGGGGTGGCCAAAAGGAGATGGATTAAGGACCCTGCTATTGATGTCTGGATTACCTGGAATATCTGGCAGGTAGCGAATCCCAACATCGCTGAGTTTATCCCGGTGAAAGAAAGATACACGATTTACCGGGATTGTGCCATTGCACTGACAGAACACTCGGAGAAAAATAAAGAAGCGAGAGGCTTTTTTAACTTTTTGAAAAGCAAGGCGGCCAGGCCCATTTTTAGAAAGTGGGGATGGCTGGCACCATGAGCTGGATTGAGAGGGCAGCATGGCTACGATTCTGATTCTGGGGTTTCTATTCGGGGCGATAATCCAGTATGCAAGGCTGAATAAGTTTGACGTCATAAGTGGTCTGGCATTATTGGAGGACCTGACAGTGGCCAAAGCAATAGCAATGGCCATAGGGGTCGGGGTAATTCTGATAAATGTTGAGATCGCCCTGGGTCTTGCATCTTATCACATCAAGCCTTTTGTAGCAGGTGGCCTGGTGCTGGGCGGGCTCATCTTTGGAGCAGGCATGGCAATTCTGGGTTACTGTCCCGGTACACTGGCCATCTCCATGGGTGAGGGGTCCCTTGATGCGCTTGTCGGGGTTCTGGGTGGTCTGGTAGGAGGGGCTGTTTATACTCTGATTCTGACGTTTATAAAGCCGATCTTAGGGCCGAACTGGGGAGCCCTTTCGTTGCGTTCTGTGGTCGCAAACAACATCCTGTTTTTTATTCTCGTCTTTATTGCCGGGCTGGCCTTTATACTTTTATCATTTGGATTACACCGGATCGACACAAATAAAGGCAAACGCTGGATTATTTCGGGGGTGGGGCTTGGAATATTGAATATGATAGTGTTTTCCTCGGTTGTGACCAACCGGCCCATTGGGGCATCTACAGCATATCCCTATCTGGCCGACCTGATCACCGGGCTTACCAACAATGATTACTTTGATAAAATCAAACCCCCGGGAAACTGGGAGGTAAAGTTTTTGCTTGGGGCATTCATTGCAGGGATAGTGATATCTATTGGAAGAAAAGAGTTCAAGCTAGAGTTTCTCCATAAAAACTGGATAAAACACAGAGGCAGATCGAAGTTCAAGAGGGTTATATGGGCATTTATAGGAGGGTTTTTGTTAATCTTTGGTGCAAGGATGGCTGGTGGTTGCACAAGCGGGCATATCCTGTCAGGCGGGATGCAATTGGCCTTAAGCAGCCTGTCTTTTGCTGTATTCGTGTTCCTGGGCCTGTTATTCACAGGAAGGTTGTTTTATAGACCAGTAAGATGAAGAGGCGCCAGAAGGTCCTTATTATCTGTACTCACAACTCCGCCCGGTGCCACCTTGTATCATGTGACCTTTGACAATAACGCGGATTCCGGGGACTTTTTCAATAATTCCTCGTCCGGGACAATTACTTCATCCGATAGCCAGCGGATCAATGCCTTTGATGCCATTGCGGATGGCTCGAACGTCCATGTGTGCACTGCTGAAAAATCCAGCAATAAGGGCGCGATCTACTACATAAACGGGACGAACAAGGTCCTGATAGAGGATGAATACGTTTCGGACCCCAAACCCGTGTGCAGGATCGGAAAGGATCCATCCACAGGCAAACCGGAAATATTCTATATGCTTTCTTCCGCAATCGCCGTGGCAATCAAAGAGGACAGCGGATGGCAGACCCATAAAATTACTGACATTTCCGATTATAGTAATGGCATGGATGTAAGTTACACTGACAACACCGGTGGTATTGCCCTGGTATATTCAAAGGCATCCACAGGGGACCTTGTGGCCTGGACGTTTTCCCAGGGCGCCTGGAGTTCCGAAACCCTGGGCACCGGTCGTTCCCCGATGCTGGAACCTGATGGCAAGGGCAAGTTCTACATGTTTTACGATGCCCAGGACTATAATGATAAAAAGTGGAATTTCACCTTCTGGTTTTATGGCAACTGAAACCGCCTCTTCTCGTAAAAGATAACATCTTGAATTAACGCTATATTTTGATCCTAAAATGCTATCCTCTATAAATAAATCCGAGGTGTGCATGAAAAAATACTACCTCTTTATCCTTTTATTGATCTTTACGGCCCGGCAAACACGGATCTCACTGGCTATTCCATTGTGGGGATAAATGGTTCAAATGGCAAGCAGTATGCACAGATTCCGTTGAGTGGACACAAGATCGGAAGTGATGGGTTCTTTGTTGTGGTCCATCCGGATGCACCTGCCG
>WGCQ01000237.1 GCA_015493765.1 Deltaproteobacteria bacterium | reverse complement strand
CGCACCTCCGGCAAAGATACCGCGGCCGTAAGTCCCGGGTACAAAGACCAGTTGTTTGGCGGCCCTGGTAACGGCCACGTAACCGACACGCACGTCTTCGTGATCGGCAAATTTATCCCTGGCATTCCATACCACCACGTTGTCGAATTCCAGGCCTTTGGATGCGTGCACGGTCATCACGTTGATTTTGTCCGGGTCCGGGTTTTCCGCTTCGTCCTGGGAGGACCTGTCCGTGACCCGTAACAGGAAATCGCGGATCAAGGGGCGTATGCCGAACCGTTGGGTTTGTTCGGTCCACTGTTCGGCCGCGGTGATCGCATCCGTGGCAGCGGCGCCGCATACGGCCTGCAATCGCGGGATGATCACGTCCAGGGCGTCGGGCATGTACGCGGTAAAGGGGATTGCCAGGACATCGCCCAGGTCACGGCCCTGTTCCAGGGCACGCATGCGCAGCAGGCGCAGGCCACGGTCGTCCAGGTCGGCCCAGATTTTGGCGCTCAACAGGGCATCCACCCAGTCGTGACGCTGGAAAATGGCGGACAGGGCGCGCAACAACAGGCGGGGACAGGGGGTATCCCACATCGAGGATTTGTTGCCCCACACCACGTGGTCAAGGCCCTGCGCGTTCAGGCGGCCCGATACCCCGGCTGCCTGGCGGTTCGTGCGTACCAGGACGGCTTTGGCGCCTTTTTGGCCGGCCAGCCATTTCAGGACCGGGTCAGGTTCATATTTCGTCTCCACCAGGCCGTCACTGTCACGGAAGGACCTCATGTCCGCGAAATCCGGCATCCACGCGCTGATCACGCGGTTGGCCGATTCCACCACCCGGGGCACGCTCCTGTGGTTTATGGTCAGGCGGTGGGTTTTCCATTGTGAGCTGTGCATGTAATCCGTGAACACGTCGGGTCTGGCACCGCGCCAGCCGTATATGGACTGCCTGGGGTCACCCACAACGAACAGGTCGTCCGGTTGCAGCAGTTCCACGATGCGCTGTTGTCGTTGCGTGGTGTCCTGGAATTCGTCCACCAGCACGACCCGGGACCGGCCGCGCAGCCACCGGGTGCCCCGGTCGTCGCGTTGCAGCAGGTGCAGCAGGGCTTCCTCCAGCATGTCGTAATCCATGGCCTCCGATGCGGCAGCGGCATTTTCGTACGCGGCATGCACGGCAGGGTCTTTTTGGGGCCTGCCCATTTCACGGGCATACATGGCTATGACGTCCTTTTTCTGGGTGTCGTCCCAGATCACAAAGTCCGTTGTCCGGGATGGCGGCGGAAACCGGCGCAGGGCGTGGACGGCAAAGGAATGGAAAGTGCCCGTGAACATGCGTTTCACCGTTGCGACGGGCACGTATTGCGCCAGGCGTTGTTTGAGTTCCGAGGCCGCGGCCCGTGTGAAGGTCAACACGGCAACGGTTTCGGGGGACGCATGGTTCAGGACGTACAGGATGCGCCGGATCAACACGGTGGTTTTGCCTGACCCGGCGGGTGCGATTACCAGGCTACGGGGTCCCGTGGCCGTGATTGCGGCCAGTTGTTCGTCCGTGAGCCGGGTTTGGTTTTGTACCTGTTGTGCTTGCGCGTTCATGTTATCCTCCTAATCGATTTCCGGGGTTACAAGCCCCTGGCCCCATTGAGACAATAATGTTCTGCGGCAACAGTTCCGGCTGTGGCCGCAAAATGCCTGCCAGCAGGGCGTTGTCCAAACGCCCCGATTCCGTCAGATTCATGATTCCCCGGAGGAATCGGGGCACACGTTCGTCATCCAGGGCCTCGATCCCGTCCAGCAGCAACACCTTCCACGGCCTGTCGCCCACCACTGCCAGGGCATACGTCAGGGCCGCTCCGGCCAGGGCCTGTTCGGACCCGCTGAGCGCCTCGTAGGGGATCCACAGGTTACCCCGTTGCAGCCCGATATTCGGTACGTCCGCATCCACACGGAAACGGAAATCCTCGCCGCAGGCGTCCAGCAGTTCGTCGGCCGCCGCTTCCACGGGTTTCAACGCGCCGGCCATCACGTCCCGTTCCAGGTCCTTCAACGCGACACGCAGCCTTTTCACGGCCTCGAACGCATCCTCGGCCTTGTCACGGTCCTGCAAGGTGCGTTCGTATGCCAGGCCCTGGGCCCTGGCTTCCTCGTACCGGGCAATCCGGGATTCAAGGTCACGGATGCGTTCCTTCAGGGCCTCCAGTTGTGCGGCATTCACGGTTTCGTCCTGTACCTCGGGCAGGTTTTCCAGTGTTTGTTCCAGTTCCGCGGCCTTTTTGCGCAGTTCGTCCAGTTCCTGTGCCGCCGCGCGCAGGCGTTTGATTTGTTCGGTCAGTTCGTCACGTTTGGCCGTGAGTTTGTTCTTTTTCGCCCTGGCCAGGTCGCGCTGAAACAAGACGTCATCCATGCGGTCCGTGGTCTCCCGGATCCGCACGGCCACGGCCTGCAAATCCGCGCCCACGCGGCCGGCCTCCGTGCGTATGTTGACCAGCCGGTCCCGGGTTTGTGCCAGTACCATGCTGACATGGGCACCCGTTGCACCGCACACGGGACACACGCCATCGGACAGCATGCGGATCTTTTCGTCCGTGTCCTGTTGGCGCTGTTCCAGTAAGCGGGTCCGGGCGATCAGGTCCTCGCGCAGGGCGTTCAGTTTTTCCAGTTCCTTCCTCAGGGCGTTGACATCGCCGTCGGGGATGACCAGGTCGGCCAGTTCCCTGTTTACGGCCTCCAGTTCCTGTTCCGCGGCTGCCGTGTCCGTTGCCAGGGCCTCGTACCGGGTGATTTTACGGCGAACTTCGTCCAGGTCCCGTTCCAGCCTGGTGCGTTCCCTGGCCTCTGCCCTGGCCGCGGCCTGCCGGCTGACCAGTTCCTCGTGCTGCTGACGCAATTGCGCCAGTTGTTGTTTCAACACGCCTGCCTGCTGACCCGCGGCATCAGCGGCCACGGCAAACTGTCCCAGGGCGGCCTTTGCCTCTTTCCGGCGGCGGTTGTAGTGCGTGTACAGGTCCTTCAGGGCCGCCTTGGCGCGCTGTGTCCAGGCCAGCACGTCCATACCGTCCGTCCAAAGCGCCTCCAGTTCCCGACGGATTTCGTCCGGCGCATTGTCCAGCACTGACAAGGCCTGTTCCCTGTCCATGACAGCGGCACGCCCCGCAACCCCGGCCAGGTATTCCACCCGCCCCGCGGCTGACAGCCCCAGAAACACGCCCAGGTCCCATACCTCGGGCGACAACCCCAGCACATGCTCCAGGTACGCCTGGTTTTCACGCACACCGCCGCGGTCGTCCGGGGTCACGAGCAGGCGCTGCCTGCCCCCGGAAAACGTGCGCTCCACCACCAGCGGCGCGTCGAACGTCAACCGCACCTTTGCTTTGCCTGTCACGTAGGGCGGTACGCCGTGATAATCCCGCAATGCGGCCTCCACGGTTTGCAGCCTGGTGGTTTTGCCCCACCCGTTGGGGCCCGTGAAAAAGGCCACGGGTTCCAGGTCGTGCGCCAGGTCGCGTCCTTTTAAGCCCCATGCCTCGATTTCTATCAGTCTCATTTTTTCCTCCTCCATGTTATGCCCAGGGGATAGTTTGATACTGCCCACCACTCCTCACCGATACGTACGCACGAATCACACCAGTAATCAGGCGTGCCGGCACGTACCTCGTATCCCTGTCCCGTCCACAGGGCCACCCGGGCATCACCATCACCCGATTCCCGTACCCATACACCTCCGGGTAATCCCCCCGGCCTGTGCCATCCCTCCCCTCTCGGCATTGGCCGCAGCCGGGTCAGGATGCCGGGGAGCACCTCCAGCAGTATCACCAGAACGGTGCCCCCCACTGCCACAATCTTTGCCACAAGCATTCCGGTTCCCATGGTTCACCCCAGATTCGCCCGCAGTTCGTTGAAATACGCTTCCTGCAAATCCGGGGGCAGCGCACCGGGGTCCGTATCCGGTTCCAGGCCGGCCGCGGCCCTTGCATCGGCCACTGCGGACGGGGCCAGCGCGTCCTCCATTTGTTCGATCCTTTGCACCAGCCGGGCCTGGCGTTCACCGTTTTCCGCGGGCTGTTCCGAGGGCCGGACAACGGGCTGTTCGGCGGGCTGTTCCCGCTGCACATCGGGCACGTCAATGACGGCCCGGCCTTCCGGCAACTCCGGGGGCTGTTCATCGGGCGACACGTCCCCGGTTTCCGTGGCCACATCCTCGGCCGCTGCCATGTCCCTGCTCTGCACGACCTGCACGTCCGTGGCCCTGCCCGCGGCCACGTCCAGGGCCTTGTTTTGCAATTCCTCCGCGGAATCATCCGTGACCCATCCGTACACCGTGACACGGGCATTGCCGTTTTTGTCAACGGTCACGGTCTGGGCCGCAATGGCGGGGTGGCGTTTGAGCGCGTTGCGTTCGCAGATGGTCACGGCCCTGCGTTCCGCGAACAACACCAGTTCCTGGTAGTCCTTCAGTTTTTTGGCCACCTCGGCGTTGGACAGTTTCGCGGCCACGCCAACCACGTCCACACCCGTGTTCAGGACCGGGAAAAAGGCCCATCCCGGCAGGTCGCCGCGTTTGCGCTCGGCCTCGAATTCGGAACGCAGCATGTCGCGGATATCCTTTGGCGCCTTGTTTTTCAGGACCTCCAGGTCGCGCACCAGGTATGCCAGGGGTTCCAGTTCCAGGGTCTGGTCCACTGCCACCAGGTTGCCCGTGGGACCCCTGCCCAGGGCGATTTTGCGCACCACCACGCTGACCAGTTGCCCGGTTTCCGGGTCGCGGCGTTTGTAGGGATTGTGCTTTTCCTCGCCCTCCACGTACACCGTGGGCGGTGTCACGATGGTCACACCAGCCACCTGGTTCAGGCGATAGTATCCCGGGGCCGTGATTTGCCAGGACAGCCGTTTTTGTTTTGCTTCCTGGTCCCACACGTTCATCCCGTACACCTCGCCCCGGGCCGCTGACAGCAGCACCTCGCCCCGGATCAGCCTGATCCTGCCCTTTGAGTCCCGCCTGACCCACACCCGTGAGTCCGTTTCCAGCGGGGCCGCTTCGTAACCTTTGATTGCCATTTGTTTTTGCGTCATGGTTGCCTCCAAAAGTATCAGTCATACTGATATTAGTTCAACTTATTTAGGCTGTCAAGTATTTTTTTGCATTGAATTGCATTCGGGTGTATGGGGGGGATTGGATGTGATTACAAGAACAGCCTAAATGTGGTCACGATTCACCGGAGAGGATTTCCCAAATCTTTTTATAGTCTCCACCAGACATATATGCATCCGGTGGACACACATAAGTCCAGTCATTCTCGGTCATCCCATGCAAGTACATTCGTGCATGATACACGTCATGTTGCATACTTTCAGAACCAAATCTCCTACTGTATTCCTGTCCCAGTGTTTCGGCAATACTGCGCGGCACAGCATTCATTCTCATAAGAACAGCGTGTTCTGTTTGTACCCCATGATAAATCATGGCTGGCAATATATTGATTTGCTTCTTTTCATATTCCGTCAAAGAATCAAAGAATCCAGACATTTTGCTGAGTGCCGAAAGGCCCCATGTTCCAATATTTACTATAGTTCGATAAATGGCCTTGACTGCCTCTGATATATTTTGCGTATCATCACCCTGAAAATATACCCGGGCAATATCCTGAATGCTTTTACCAGATACCCAGGCATTTGTTATACTGGCAATACGTTTTTTGTCCGGACCATCACCAGCAATTTTCTGGAGACTGTCTTTGATTTGGGGAATATTCAGCATGACCCCGTACAATTCTGCCAGTCTACCATGTTCACCAAATAGACCTTCCGGTGTCCAGTCTGATGGATTTAATTTGTTTTCCAGTTGACCCAACTCCTTAAAAGCCTTTTTTACTCCCTCTGGGGAAAAACCGGTCATATCAGCCAATTTAACGTTACCAGGATTCTGGGCCAACTTGCTGGCATATTTACGAGTAGCATTTAACAAAGCCTTGGCTTTATCATCTGATTTGTTTTGGGATACCAGTATACTGTAACCATAAGTATTTCTAAGTAATTGTTCGGTATCACCAAGCACGGCATCCAAACCTTCCTTTTCATTCCATAGATGAGCTACATAGCAACGGAAATCAGCCCATTCATCAGTCATTATAACACGGTCAAGTTCCTCAAGTTTTCGCTGTTTTTCCAGGTCATTCAGCATAGATACAAGCCTGGATACAAGTTCACCAGTATTATATTGGAAGAATCGAATCAATTCATTGCGATCTGTCCCTTGTGCCAAACCTATCACACCCACACTATCATGTCCCATACGTCCAGCCCTTCCAGCCAGATTCCAAAACTCTCTGGGACTCATTTCCTGCCTGTATGGAGGCTTATCCAATCTGTGCTTGTTTGATGCCAGAAATATAGAAGATACAGGGAAATTGATACCTTGGGCAATGGTAGTCGTTGCACATAATACACGCAAAGAGCCTTGTTCCGTCAACCATTCAATTAATGAACGAGTTTCATCGGATAAACCGGCGTGGTGGACACCTATACCGTGAGACAACATATCTATAAGTTCAAACTCAGGAGATACCTCAGTACTCAAAAATCGCTGAACCAACGCTATATCATCAGGAATTTTGTCCAGTTTATCCGTTGATTCAACCAGGTCACGTGCCATACTCCATACGTCTCTAATCGTAGATGCAACTGCGATACTGGTACCACGATCCGAAAACACTTTAGCCATGGCAGCGGTTTGTTTAGACAAGCCTACTTGTTGCCCTTGTCTATTCAGGACTTTAGACCGTGGCACATGTTTAAGGGGCCTGACCCCATCCACATCATGTTTTCCTGTCAGGTGGATGGCTTTGGGGGTTGTTAATAGTGTTTCATACCGCAGTCTCCATCCACCCTTCACAGATTGATCAGTCTCCGCCCAGTACAAGCCAACTATTCGTTCGTTAGGTTGCCAGGGGGTGGTAGATATACTAATTGACCTGCCCGTATCAGGACCGCCAGATAACCATCTGGCTACTGTTTCTGCTTTTTCCACATATGGCATGAGCAATAAAAATTTGGCAGAGGTATATTCGCGTTTTATTGTTGCCAGCAGTAGTTCTATCCTTAATCCTCTGCTTTTATCCTCTATATTATGCGCTTCGTCCATAACAATCAGAGCCAGTGGACGCGATACTTTTTTGTTGCGAAGTACCAGTTGTAGTTTCTCCGGAGTAGCAACCAGCACGTCAAATTTACTCGAACTATTAGTTCCTGTTAGAAGAGATTCCTCGAATGCATCAATTTCTACAGCACCAGTCAGTTGCTCAACTTGAATACCGATCCCTTCAAAATCACGGCGTAATCTACGTGTTATTTGGGCTGTCAATGCTCGGGTTGGAGCTACATAAGCCACCCAGCCATTATTTTGATCAAATTGATTCAGGGCTTGCAGTATTCTGAATTGGGCCAGCAGTGTCTTTCCCCCTGAGGTTGGCAGTTCTACCGCGATTGCTATTGCAGCAGGGTCCAAAAGTCCTTGCTCCTGGAGGGCTGCACGCTGTGGTGGTAACAACTCGAACAATCCCCTGTGTTTTGTGACATGCTCGACAAAAGTGGTGACCCTTGAATTAACTGATTTTAAAACCCACCATATTGACCCCTGGACCATTTGATGAGAGGCTGCATGTAACCAGGTTAACAACATCTCTAATTTTATATCTCTGGACATGGATGCCGCATGTTTAGCGGATTCATAATGTTTGTCCATCCGGGTCAGTATATCATTAGGCTCCCCCTGCAACATATACGTAGCCAGTAATTCTGTAACTTTGGCCCAGTGATAGAGTGCAATCAACCTGTATGCCATTATTTGGTTTTCTTGGTCAGTTCCGTTTAATACCCCGGATTCATATTCTTTTTGCTCCTGTCGCAATTTGGAAATCACACCGCTGACCTGACTTAGATCATCCCATCCATCTTTACGGAATAAACTTATCCAACATTTAAACAAGTGATAGAGTAATCTTTTATCCCATGGTATATTGTCGACAGATGGAATATCCAGCAAATCCTTGTGTTCGTTAAACCACCTCTTTATATCCGACCACCTATCACCGCAGTACGCCAGCGAAGATAAATGTAATACATGGAATATCTGTTCCTCTTTTGATGTTGGAGGATCAAGCAACCTTAATAACGAAAAAGCCTGCCAAGCTCCAGCAGTACATTGATTGCGTAGTTCGTCTTTATCTGAAGTCGCGCTCATTGCGGTGTTCAAGCCTTCTATGGCAGCCAGTTCGTAGGCGGTTTCCAATCTATTCAACAGGTCAATATCCTCCTCATTCAGGGTTAGCTCAATCTTTAACTGGCTACCAACAGCCTTCTGTACCAGTATGGTATTTGCTAAATTCAAGGCATAGTCACGTTTTTCTTCGCCAACTGCCTTTACAGCCCAATGATTGTTGACTTCCTTAAGGTGCATTTCCTGGATCATGTACCACCCCTACTATTGGTAATTTGCCATTTTTGCACCCAAAAGGCTAATACTTTTTTCAGGTAAATATACGGCTATGAATTCTATAAAAGTTTTAAGCTCCCAGTCTGCCCCCAATTCTTTCACACTACTCTGTAAATCTCTGATATCAGGGGTTACGTCTCGTATGAGTATTCCAAAAATAGCTATACGTTTCTGATTATATTGTTCCCAAGCCTCTTTTAGTCTGGATAACCAGTCTGGATTTGCATTCTCAACAATATGATGTGTTAAATATTTTATCAATCCCTCCTGTTTCTTTTTTTTACTCAAAATGGCATGTATCTGTTCTTGCAAACCGTTTTTTCCTGTTACAACAGTAGGAGGGCGCCTGTTCTCATGAGAAGTTTTGACCTCGCCAAATGCAAAGATGATGTACTTATCCTTTTGTTGGAATCCTACAAGATCAGCCCCAGGAAGACTGGCGTCAGGAGTTTTTTGATCCCTGCTTGATGGCCACGGAAACAAACAATTCCTGTGGTGTGTAAGATAAAGTATTGCCAGACTCTCACCAACTCTCCAATTGTTATCTTTGGGTATCTTATTCAATAGTACATTTCCAATACCATCTATATCCACACCCGCTTCCTCAAGAGTCTTTAATACTTTATTTTTACCCTCCACATCCAATACTGTTTCTAAAACAGGGCCTTGTAAAGCATTATCAAGTTCATCATTGGTCCATGATACAGCGGTTGCTGTTACCTGGCCATTGTTCAGGTTATATTCCACTTTGCCAAGAGGTACTCTATTCATTCTTTACCCCTCCCGGTTTCCTTTTTCCTTCAGGAGTTCGGCGCGCTCGATCAACCGGCCTATGTCATCGTCAGCCATATCGCTGACCGACTTCAACAACTTCCGTACCGACCGCCGCGTTATTACCAGCGCAGGGTAATCCTCGTCCAGAAACAGATCCGAGGGGTGGATGTCGAGGACTTCGGCTAACGCCGTGAGTGTGGTACTCGTATACCCCATTCGTCCTGTTTCAAGCATTGATATGGATGCCTGGGAAAGATTTGTGAGGTTACATAATTGTTCCTGGGTTAAGTTTCTGATTTTCCTGATTTTTTTTAGCCGCTTACCGACTCTTTTGTCTAAGCTTTCCATTTCTTAACTATCCGATATTAAATAAAGTAATATAAGGCAATTCAAATTATGTTTGCATCTTTTCTTGGTATCAGTTAAACTTATGTTTGGAGCGTGTAGGAGTTTTATCATGATAAACGGAAATTTGATCAGAAAGGAAAGGAAAAACAAAGGGTTATCACAGACGAAACTGGCCAGGATGCTGGGTATATCACAACCCATGCTAAGCCAAATCGAAAACGGAAGTGGTACGTCTATCAAGGTGTTAAGTGCAATTGCCAGCATATTATCAATTCCCCTGGACGATATCATCGAACAACCAGACCATGCTGGCAAGCAACAAAAGGAGGCAAGTCATGCGAAATAGGGAGTTACGGATTGCGTTGTACCGGTTACTGCGGTCAGAGCAGGCGGTGTTGAGTGTGGATGAGGCATCGGAGGCCCTGGGGCTGCACAGGGCCACGATGTATCGATACATCAGCGGCGAATTGCCCGTGCCTGCGGGTGTGGTGGTTGATTTGACGCGGTTGACGGGGCGTTCGGACCTGCTTCAGGTGATGGCCGAGCAATGCGGTTACAGGGTCATTCCGGTGTCCGGGGACATGGCTTCGTCCGCTTATATCAAGGAGATGCTGGACATCGGTGACAGATTCGGCAAAGTGGCCGAGGAATTGCGGCGGGATCTGTACGACGAGCGCACGCCCGGACAGGTGGATCCCATTGAGGCCCGCAGGCTGCACCGGAAGTTGGAGCAGCTCGAGAATGTCGTTGTAAACCTGAGGGTTGCGCTGGCAAAGAGGATGGGGTGAGTTCTACAACAGGGCAAAATTTCAAACAGGGGGGGCGTCCATGCGTACACCCCCAGGTATCAAACGGACGGAAAGGGGTATCGGGGTGAACGGATCAACATCAAGCAAACTCTTTGTGCCGGTTTACCAGGATATATTGGGGCATCCCAAGATAATGATGGCAGCTGATCGATTGAATAGTTCCGAGATAGTAGTACATGGGCTTCTTCAGGTGATGTGGACATGGACGTTGAGGTATGCCCCGGATGGGATAGTGGACATGCTGTTTACCGGAGGGATAGGCCGGAGGGTGTTTGACCTTGCGTCCTTGGGAATAGAGGAGGTGGAGCAGGTCCGGGACGTGTTCCTGGAAGTGGGGTTACTGGAGGGGACGGAGAACGGTCACCTGTATGTGCATGACTGGATGGAGCACGGGGCAGGGGCGCATCTTCAGGAACTGGCCGACCAATCGGCAAAATCAAAATCGGGGGTGCAGGTATGAAAAGAAATATTAATACGAGATGGTTGAACCACGGATGGTTTCTGCGTTTGTCCAGTAATGCGAAACTCCTATGGTTTGTGTTGCTAAATGCACAGGAAACAGGACGCACGGGTCTATGCGATGCGGACTCCTATAAAATAGCATTCTACAGCAGTCTGAGTGAAGAAGATGTGATTCAGGGATTTAAAGACCTGTACCCGAGAGTTCTGGTGGTTGACGACTTTATCTGGATCCCGGACTTTGTGGTGTTACAGGGCAACAGTCCCTCATGGACCAAAGGTGCCCAGAATGAATGGATGGATCAACCTGTCCGGTTACGAAACAGATTATTAGAGGTAGCCAGACAAGCAGAAAAGGAAACCGGGTACCATTACAAGGGCCTCGAAATCCTGGAACCCGAGGATATAGACAGTGAGGTGCCGGGTACCCACCGGTCGGGCGGCAGTGAGGCGGCGGTCAACCACCGGGTAGGCGACGGTCAGGCGCCGGGTGGGGGCCGGGTACCCACCGGTCAACCGGCGGTCAACCGCCGGGTAGGTGACGGTCAGGCGCCGGGTACCCCCCGGTCGGGCGACGGGTACCGTCAGAAGTCAGTAGTCAGTAGTCAGAGATCAGAAGTCAGTAGTCAGGGATCAGATATCAGGGATCAGAAAGATCCCATACTCGAAGATCAGTTACCGAACACAGGATCTTCAGGAGAAACGAATATAGATCTTTCCCCCCCTGTTACCCTGACGGGTAACAGCCCCCCCCAGGGGGGGCCGCATGCGCACGCGCGCGCGAAAGGAGACCCGGATTTATATCCACGTGAAGATCCCGATTCGGGTACGCGTGCCCGTGACGAGGGCAAGGTCAAAAAAGCCAGACCGCGCATAAAGTCACCACCCTGTCCCTGCGATGAAATCGTTGCGATGTTCAACAGGCTGGTTGCGGGCAACGGCAGCGTACCGGAGTACCATCCCCAGGGGAGCCTGCCAAAGGCCCTGCTAAAGAAAGTCCGGGCCAGGTGGAAAGAGCATCCCGACCGGGAATGGTGGGAGGCGTATTTCAAACGCATTGCCATGTCACCGTTTTTGACAGGACGCAAAACCGACTGGCGTATCGATTTCACCTGGCCCATGGGACCGGAAAACATGGCCAAGATCCTGGCGGGCCGGTACGACCCGGTGTTCAACGACCTGGTTGAGCAAATCGGGAACGGGGCGGACGGGTGGGTGTACATCGCAGCGGACGAGGGATTTACGGCCGAGGATGCCGCGGATTTCGCGGCCAAATACGGATTCAGGCTGGACGTGCTGGTGGACGCATACCGCAGACGGGTCTATGTGCCACCTGAGGATTACGTGGTCCAGGATGCAGGAGGAAACCATGCAAGCGACAACGTCGTATTCCTCCCCGGAGGGGGCAAAAATGAAACAGGCTGACTTTGACAAAGGCCTGGATTTGTTGGCCAGAAACTTTAACTACCGGCCTTCCGGGAAGGAAAAGCAGGAATTGAAAAAGGCCTTCGGCTGGCTGGATGGGGATACCTGGTTTGCTTTGTGTACCAGGGCGGCAATCACGTTGCACAGGTTTCCAGGGGTGGGTGACCTGTTGCGGGTGATGAGGGACCTGACAGCAGGGGTGCCGCCAGAGCAACGGGCCAGGGAACTGTGGGCATTGACCGTGGGTTTGATGAGTCGCTACGGCACGTATAGTCACAATCCACTGGACGGGGTTGCAAGAGTCGTATCGGAGATACTGGGCGGGTGGAGCCGCTTGTGCAGTGAACCGGAGAGACTGCAGTGGCCGTTTATCAACCTGGCTACAAAGTTATTCAGGGAGGGACTGGATAATTTGCCGGCCAACCGGGCGCGCAAGGAACTGTACGCGGGTACGGAGTCCCGGGTCATGCTGACGGGTCCCAAACAGGTGGCCAGGCTGCTGCCTTCGGCCGGTTCCACGGACAAGCCATGTCCGGATTGTCCTGAATGTCCTACGTACAGTCCTCCCGAGCCCCTGGTCAGGCTGATGAACGACCTTGAGGACCTGGCCGAACGCATGCAGAAAACCCGTCGCCTGTTCGGGACTGAAGGGCTGGAGCGTTTTTTCACGTCCCTGATGCCGCGTCTGGAACGGGAAATAAAGCAGGCCAGGCAGGCGCTTGCGGAAGGACAGGTACAGGTAGCGAGGGGCGAGTCATGACCGGGAAAGTATGGGAATCCGGCGGGAAAAAACCGGTTTTGTACCGGTTTTCGGGCGGTTTTGTGTCGCTTTTGCACGGTCATGGGCGGTCGTTTTCCGGCTGCCGGTTGGTTGTTGTCGTAAGTCATTGTAAACATGCAACTTTCCGGGAGACGTCATGGTGACCGTTGTGTACAAGATCACAGCATGGGCAAGGAGGTGAAACAATGAGCAGACTCAGCAGATTCAGGGCGCAAGTTCGGGATTGCGGTTATTGCCGGCACAATGACCCGGCATGTGACTGCGACTGGCTGGACGAAATGAGTGAAGAGG
>WGCQ01000236.1 GCA_015493765.1 Deltaproteobacteria bacterium | reverse complement strand
TTTACGAACTGTGCAACCGCTATTTGTCCCATTATTTCGTGCTGAACATCGAGTCGAATTACCCCACCGGCCGCAGCGACCTGGAATTTTTGGGCAAGCATCACACGCAATTCAAAAACCTGAAGTGGGTGATCGAATTCAAGCATTTTTCCCGCGAACAGGCAAAGAAAGAGGGCATTTATGACCTGACTGCACCCCGTCCCCAGGAGGTGCAGCAGGTCCAATCCTACGCGGACGCCATTGCCGCGGATTTCCCCGATTACAACATCACGTGCTTCGTGATTTATACGATTTCGCACGATGCGTACAAGGTGTTTAAAATACCGAGGCCGTGACCGTTGACCGTGGCCGTGGCCGTGACCGAGGCCGTTGACCGTGGCCGTGTGGAGCGCAGGCGGCCTCGCCTGCTTGTTTCGCGGGTGTCCCGCCCGCTTTTCCGTGTCCGTGGACCGTGACCGTTGGCCGAGGCCGTGTGGAGCGCAGGGCGCTTGCAAGGTTTTTGGTTTGATGGCAATTTCAGGGCGGGTCTGAGACCCGCCCCTACAAATATTGTGTAAATTCAGTGGGTTGCATTACAAAACAAATTCTGTCTTGGGTAATATAATGACTTTACACACCCTCGAATCGCTGGCTTACAGCCGGAATTTTGAATTTTCTTTGTTTTCCTGAAATTTTGCGGATTATTCCGACGAGGCGCCTTCCGCGTTTTCGCCGTTCAAGGGGGGCAGGAGGCCGATCACGCTATCGGGGATACACACGGTAAAACCGGTATTGCCCTGGAGGTCGCTCACCCTTGGGTCGTCGAAACACGTATAACCTTTGCGACAGGACTTGGCATCATTGGGGTCGCAGGTTGCGAAACATGCGGAGCCCTGGAGATCGAATTTCCCCAGGTCCACGCATTTTGCGTTTGTGCCGCATTCGTCATTGGTCTGGCACATCAACTTGGTGCAGTAGCCATCGGGCACCTCAAGCGTTTCGCTGCTGGACAGCAAGCTGGTAAGGCCGTCCGTGGTCAGACAGAAATTGCTTGCACACTCGGTGGCATCCTCGCAGGGGGCACCAACCGCAGCAAGTTGCGATGTATCCGAGCCCGGATTAGTGTCGGCACCCGGATTGGTATCAGCACCAGGTTTAGTGTCCACAGCAGGTGTGGTATCCGTACCAGGATTCGTGTCAGCGACCACATCCGTACCGCCCGGATTTGTATCCGTACCCGGATTCGTGTCCGTGATGGCATCCGTACCATTGCCGCCCGTATCGGTTTCGTTCGACGACGAGCTGCAGCCTGCTGCAATCATGGCAAAGATTGCAATTACCGCGAGTCTGGACAAGTTTTTCATGATTCCTCCTCAAAAATATCCAATGGTTTTCCCGGACCTGTATAATTGACACCCAAAGCGGCTGCAACCGTGGCGCCTACGTCGGCGAACGTGCTGCGTACACCCAGGTCGTGTCCTGTTTTTATGCCCGCGTACCAGGCGATGATGGGTATGTATTCCCGTGTGTGGTCAGTGGACCATGTTGCGGTGGGGTCACACCCGTGGTCCGCGGTAACGATGACCAACGTGTTGTCACCTGCCGCTGCGGTCAGCCTGGGCCAGAACGCGTCGAATGCCTCCAATGCGGCCGCGTAACCCCGGGGATTGCGACGGTGCCCGTAGAGCATGTCAAAATCCACGAGATTCGTAAAAATGAACCCGTTTTTCGTTTCTTTCAGCAGTTTTTCGGTTTGAACCATGCCGTCGTCATTGCCTTCCGTATGCACGGAACGGTCCATGCCGCGGCCTGCAAATATGTCGTGGATCTTGCCCACTGCAATCACCGGGATTTCGTGTTCCTGCAACAGGTCCATCACGGTCTGACCGGTCGGTTTCATGGAAAAATCGCGGCGGTTGTAAGTGCGCTTGAATGCGCCGGGCTTGCCCACGTACGGCCTGGCAATCACCCTGGCCACCCGGTACGGGTCCAGGATTTCCCTGGCGATCTCGCAGGCCTTGTACAGTTCCTCCAGCGGGATCACCTCCTCGTGCGCAGCGATCTGGAACACGCTGTCCGCAGACGTATAAACGATCCACTTGCCTGTTTCGACCTGCTGCGGCCCCAGTTCCTCGATGATCTGCGTCCCGCTGGCCGGCTTGTTCCCCAGCACGCCCCGACCGGTCCTGCGCACGAACTCGTTGATGATTTCAGGTGGAAACCCATCCGGCCACTTGGAAAACGGCTGTTTCGTGATTACGCCCATCAATTCCCAGTGACCTGTGGTCGTGTCCTTGCCATTCGATTGTTCCGCGGCCTTGCCCCAGAATCCACGGGCCGCATTCGTGGGCGGCACACCCTGGATATCCGTGATATTTCCCAGGCCCAATGCGCCCAGGTTCGGCATGTGCAGTCCGCCCACCGCCTGCGCCGTATGTGCCAGGGTATTTGCGCCTTTGTCACCGAATTTCGCCGCGTCCGGCATCTCGCCGGCACCCACGCTGTCCAACACCACCACAAGGGTCTTTTCAAAAGTCTTCATGCCATCTATACTATGGTTTGACGGCGCAGATGTCAAGTTCACAAATACCTTGACTGCACAGGAGGAGCGGAATGAAAAAACTGTTTTTATTGGGATTTTTCCTGGTTCTCGGGGGCTGCAAGGCCACGGTGAAAGACGTGTTCATCCACATGGAGCCCTCCACGGGCGAGATCATGGCGGGCAATGCAATCGAGATGACGGCCAGCACGTATCCGGTGGTAAAGACCGCGCAATTCAAGTGGAGCGTGCAGGCCAAATGCAAGGTCCACATTGATGCAAAGGGTCCCCATGCCAGCATTCGGCCTGACAAGTTCTGTGCACAGCAGGATGCGGTTGTAACAGTGGTTGTGACTGCAAACGGCAAATCCGCGAAACAGACAAAGAAGTTTTCCATCCTGGAAAACCCGAACCTGCCACCCAGGTTGTCGCTGAACCCGGACATGAAGGGCTGGCTGATGATCAACGATTATTCGGACAAGGACAAGCTGAAACTCAACAACCTGAAGGCCGCATTCAGCACCTGGTCCATGAACGGCGGGATATGCAAGGCGGACATCCAGAAAGGCGCATTGAAACTGACCTATGACCTGCCTTCCGGGGACTCCTTGTGCGGAACCATGGAGTATTTTTCCGGCGAGCTGGGCAAGCCCAAGCCCTTCGACATCAGCAAATACGGGCGATTGTCCCTGAAACTGCGGTCAGGTGATGGCAAACGCCACAAGGTCAAGGTGATCATCGTGGAGTACGACCCGTACCAGACCGCCAACCAGGGGCTGGTGGGCGAAAGCACCCCGTTGATCGTGCTGGAGGACCGCTGGTGGCGTTACGAGGTGCCCTTCAAGATCACATTGCCCGAACTGTTCGACCGCAGCCGGGCCAAGGGCGTGGGCCTGAAGATCCAGGGCGCGGAAGGCGAAAAAGGCGTGATTTTAGTGGATGACCTGGCACTCATTCCCAAAAAAGGTGGAAAATGAAGTACGCAATCATCAGTTGCTACGACAAGCAGGGCCTGGAGCCCCTTGCAAAGGCCCTGCACCAGGCGGGCTACGGCCTGATTTCAACGGGCAACACGGCCAGGGCGATCCAGGCCGCAGGCGTGGATGTAACGCCCGTGTCCCAGGTCACGGGATTCCCCGAAATCCTGGAGGGCCGCGTCAAGACCCTGCATCCGCGGGTCTTTGGCGGTATTTTGTTTCGCCAGGACCAGGCGGACGAGGCCGCGCAACACGAACTGCCTGACATACGCGTGGTGGTCGTGAATTTTTACCCCTTTCCAATGGCCCCGGACAAGGGCGTTGAGCCACCCGTGGAATTGATAGACATCGGCGGTCCGTCCATGGTGCGTGCCGCTGCCAAGAACTGGCAGCGCGTGGCCGTGGTCACCAGCCCGGCGGATTATCCGGCGATCATCGCCGGTTTACGGGAAAACGGCGGGATCGACACGGACATGCGGCGTAAACTGGCGGCAAAGGCCTTTGCCTGGACCGCTGCGTACGATGCCGCGATTGCCCGGGCCTTTGACCCGCAGGCAGTGCCCGAACGCTTTGTGGCCTCATTCGCCCTGAAACAGCGGCTACGGTACGGTGAAAACCCACACCAGGAGGCGGGCCTGTACGTGCCCCTGTCAGGCGGCGTCAGCGGGATTATCAATGCCGAGGTCCTGGGCGGAAAGCCCTTGTCCTACAACAACATCCAGGACGCCAACGCAGGCTGGGCCGCGGTGGGCATATTCGACGAGCCTGCTGCGGTGGTGTTGAAGCACAGCAACCCGTGCGGTGCGGCTGTTGCGGACGACATCGAGGCGGCTTACGAGCGCGCCCTATCAGGCGACCCCCAGTCCGCATTCGGCGGGATCGTGGCCGTAAACAGGACCATGCCCCTGTCCGTGGCCGAGCAGATCGCATCCAGGTTCTTCGAGGTGGTCATGGCCCCGGATTTCGAGCCCGATGCGCTGAAACGCCTGCAACGCAAGAAACGGCTGCGCGTGCTGCGCGTAACCGGCCAGGCCCGGACCCGGGTGGAATTTCGCAGCGTGGGCGATGGCCTGTTGGTGCAGCAGCGGGACCTTGGCCGCGACGACCTCGCCCGGGCCGAGGTGGTGACCAGGACCAGGCCCACTGAGGCCCAGGTGTGGGACTTGCAATTTGCCTGGGACATGGTGCGTTTTGTGAAAAGCAATGCGATCGTGCTGGCCAGGGACAGGATGCTGGTGGGCGTGGGAGCGGGCCAGATGAGCCGCGTGGACAGCGCATGGATGGCGATCCACAAGGCCGGTGACCGGGTGAAAGGCAGTGTCATGGCCTCGGATGCGTTTTTCCCGTTTGCCGATTCCCTGGAACTGGCCGCACAGAACGGTGTAACCGCGGTGGTGCAGCCAGGCGGATCGATCCGGGACCAGGAGGTGATCGACGCGGCCGACCGCCTGGGCATTGCCATGCTGATGACAGGTGTAAGGCATTTCAGGCATTAACAGGCATTAAACGGAGGTTCAAGGTGAAGATACTGGTCGTTGGAAACGGTGGCAGGGAGCATGCCCTGGTGTATGCCCTTTCCGGGTACCGGGGGGTCGAGGTGTATGCAACCAGGCCAAATGCCGGCATGGGGGAATTGGCAAAGGCCGTTGACATCGGGCCTGGCGATGTGGAGGCCCTGGCGGCATTTGCACAGGATGCGGGCATGGACCTGACCGTGGTGGGCCCGGAGGCGCCGCTTGCCGCAGGGATCGCGGACATTTTCAAGGCCCGGGGGCTGCGCATATTCGGGCCCGTAAAGGCGGCGGCCAGGCTGGAGACATCCAAGGCCTTTGCACACCGGGTGATGGACGAGGCAGGTGTCCCGTCCGCACGGTGGAAGGCGTTCACGGACTACGACGAGGCGGTGAAATACTGCGGCGACCAGGCGTATCCGCTGGTGATCAAGGCGGACGGCCTGGCAGCGGGCAAGGGCGTAACCATTGCCCGGGACCCGCAGGCAGCGGTTGCGGCGCTGAAAGAGGCCATGTTGGCAGGCCGGTTCGGTGACAGCGGCCGTAAGGTCGTGATCGAGGAGTTTTTGCAGGGCCGCGAGATGAGTTTCATGGCGATCAGCGACGGCCGCAATGTGGTGCCCCTGCCCATGTCCAAGGACCACAAGCAGGCATTCGACAATAACGAGGGGCCAAACACCGGCGGCATGGGTGCAATCAGCCCGGTCCCGTTTGCGGATGCGGAAAAACAGCGCGTGGTCCTGGACACGGTCATCCGGCCCGTGGTCCAATGGATGCACGACCACGGGACCCCGTTTCGCGGGGTGCTGTACGCGGGGTTGATGGACACACCCGACGGCCCCAAGG
>WGCQ01000235.1 GCA_015493765.1 Deltaproteobacteria bacterium | reverse complement strand
GGTATATCGCAAATACCTGAAGCCCGGGGACGAACCCAAGGCATTCTTCAAGTGCCAGGCAAATCACGTGATCGCACGGGAATTTTGCAATCTGCACGGACATTGGAAATCGGAGGCATAACATGGCAGGACTCAGCAAGGAAATGGAAAAGGCATTGAACGACCAGATCAATGCGGAATTATACTCGGCGTACCTGTACCTTTCCATGGCCACGTACTGCGAGGACCAGCGTTTGAAGGGCTTTGCAAACTGGATGGTCAACCAGAGCATGGAAGAGATGATCCACGCAAAGAAGTTCTTTGATTACATCATCGAGCGCGGGGGCCGGGTGAAACTGGCCGAGGTCAAAGCACCGCCCACGGAGTGGTCATCGGCAAAAGAGGTGTTCGAGCAAGCCCTGAAGCACGAGGAATACATCACCAGCCGGATCAATGACCTGGCCGCGCTGGCGGACCGGGAAAACGACCGCGCCACGTTGAACATGCTGCAGTGGTTCATCGACGAGCAGGTGGAGGAAGAGGCCTCGGTGCAGGACGTGCTGGACAAGTTCGAACTGCTGGCCGACCATCCCGGCGGCATGTACATCCTGGACAATGACCTGATGGGGCGTAGTGCACCGTCACAGGCAAGTCCGGGCGAGTAATTTTAACAACGAAAGAAGGAGATTAACATGTCAGAAACAAAGAAATATGTATGCCAGGTATGTGGTTGGGTGTATGACCCTGCAATCGGCGACCCTGACGGCGGCATCCCCCCGGGGACCGAGTTCGATGACATCCCGGATGACTGGGTTTGCCCTGTGTGCGGCGCATCCAAGTCCGATTTCGTGGTTGTAGAGTAATACAAATCCATAAAACAACACCCTCTTTCGGTCTGCCATCTCACATTCTTAAATGATGGACTCGTAAAGAGTTCGATTTTGAGCATTTCTGTCTCTCTAACTCCTTGTTTTTATTAGATGTAATCTTTTCAGTTTTGATTTATTACGAGTCCATTATAAGTAATCCCAAATTACCTGACTAAATTCGGCAGTCGTACGCCGCAAGCGGCTAACCTACGTTGTGTTTGCACCAATTTGATGCTCAATGTGGCTCTACCACACCTGCGCTCAAATGGGCTTAACTCCTCGTATCTGAAGCACTTTCGGTGTACTTTGTCCTCAAATTTGACAGGTAATTTTGATTTTCAGTTTGACAATGGAATGAAAAAAAAATATCATATTTAATGGATGAGTTTTAGACGAGGTAATCATGGATGAAAGCGGGTATGTTTTAAAGAAAGATAGTCCGGGTTATGGTGCCGCTACGCAAAAGCAGACACAGTCCACTGCATCCAAGCAGGCATCCAAGTCACCAGGTACAAAATCACAGGGCAGCCAGCAAAGACACCAGGCGTCATCCGCGCCAGGTGGTAGTGGCGCGTCGAATCCGGCGGGTAATCCGGGTAAAAACGAACACAAGGCCTGGGTGAAATCCAGCGGGGTCAATATCAGGACAGCCCGCAAGGAGGCTGGGCAATACCACATCAAGTCGGTGATCGAAAAATTGCCCGGCGGTACACCGGTGAATGTCCTTGGTGATGAGTTCGACGATAAACTGAGCACAAGGACGTACCACTGGGTGCATGTGACAGCGCATACCCGGAAGGGGGTAGTGGACGGCTGGGTGGCATCCGGTTTTCTGAGTAATAAAAATCCCAATCCGAAGGGATTCAATGCCTGGATTGTGCCGGGTGGGGCCAGCCTGAGAACCTGTGGCAGCGTTTGTACCAGTGTTGGCAAACTGCCGGGAAATACCCACGTGAGTTACCTGGGAGGGGACAAGTACAAACCCATGCCTGGTGACAGGAAACACTATTATGTTTGGGTGCACATCAAGACACCGGCCGGGCGAACGGGTTACGTACGCAGTGATTATATCAATTTCGACAGGACCATGGAGATTTCAAAACCCTCGCAGCCGCCTAAAACGGACCATCTGACTGCACCCAGCAGCACATTTGAAAAATACAACAACAGCAGCCATAACCCGATGAGGGCCCACAAGGACCCGGCATACAAGGAATTAAATCGCCAGGAGGCCATGCCCGGCTACAACTCCAAAACAGGGCATACCGACGAGGGTCTGGTGGTGGCGTTGACCGTGCCTCCTACGAATTCAAACGATGCGGAATTCCTGAACCAGGCCAAGAAATTCGCCGCTGCCACGGGTGCTACGGGCGTGGACCTGTCCGCGGTGACGGACAAGGATACCCACGTGATCTATGCCAAGCAGGCTGGTCACAAGACCGCGAATGCCAGACTGGTGAAAAACAGGCCCATTGTGGTGAATAATTTCAATGACCTGGCCAATGCCATAAAGATGGTGTCCAAGGCCTCAGGGAAAAAGATCAAGTACCTGGCGATTTTTGCCCATGGCGACAAGCATGGCCACATCTACGGGCACGACCCGAATACCAAGAACTGGAGCAAACTATTGGACAAAAAAGTCCTGGAACAGCAGGTGGCCGAGGTTTCACCGTACCTTGCCGATGATGTCCATATTGCCTTTTTCTCGTGTAATGCTGCCATGCATTCCGGCAAGGACAAAAAGAACGGTGGCGTGGGTGAAGAATTTGTGGGTGAACTGGCCAAATATAAAAAGAGTGTCACCCTGCTGAGCCACAACGTCAGCGGACACACGGTGGACAACCCGAATACCGGCCTGTACACCGCCCAGCAGGTACAGGAAAAAAATGGCGCCACCCAGATCAAAGAGACATACCGTTCCCAGAACTGGCGTTGGGATGACGTGTTTGATCGGTCTTTCAGGGATGCCGAGCGGAAAAGGCTGGGCAACCCCAAGGACTGGAGCACAAACTGGGATAACCACAAGCGATATGAACGCAATGCATTCGTGACATTTTATGAGCATTTTGCCTGGATGTACCTGAAACCCGGTATGAAATTCGAGGATTTCAAGAACGAGATGCGGGATGCGTGGAAACGTGCCTATCCCAATGCGGCAGCCGTAAAGGAATCCAGTGCAGATGCCAAAAAAAACGTGTACAAAAACACGGACCAGAATACGATGCTGGCCAATATTTCCGGTATGCCATACGAGGATGTACTGGAGGGCGATACCAAGGACCTGTACGTGTATCCGACCGCCAATTCCCCGGTGATCAGACGGTATGCCAAGGGTACGATCGTGGGCTACCTGTGGTCCGAAAAGAGTGGAAAAAATACGATGTATTATGTGACCACACCTGACGGCCGGGCCGGGTATATGAACAGCTCCGGGCTGAAAAAGCGTGATGACCTGGTGGCACTCCAGCAGCGCCTGGCTGACAGCAGGAAGTCCCAGCAACAGCAGGCACAGGCAACGGGACAAACGTCACAGCAGCAAACAACGGAACAACCGGTGACTACGCCTGCGAGCAAACAAAATACGCAGGCGAATCAGCAGGTTGCAAGTACGTCCCAAAAGGCCGCATCCAGCACCAGCAAGCCAGCACAGCAGGCAGCAACGGGCCAGAAAACCCAAAAGACCCCATTACCCTATACGCCGCCGCCAAAGGAAGTCACGGCGCATACACTGTACGTAACAGGGCACTACGGGGCCCACATCCGTAAAACGCCTGCCGGGCAGTTGCTGGGAAAGGTGCCCTTTGGGACGCAACTTACTGTGCTTGATTCCCAGGCACCAATGAAAAAACTGGGCGACAAGTGGTACCACTGGGTCCATGTATCTACCAAGACCGAGAAGGGTTATATTGCGTTGTCCCTGCTGGGCAAGGAGTCACCGGTCACCCACATGTACGTTACCGGCAAATACGGGGCGCACATCCGCAAGGAACCTGCCGGAAAATTGCTGGGAACCCTGCCGTCCGGCACCAAAGTCACTGTATTGGATAAGCACAGCCACATGAAGCGGCTGGGTGGCAGGATGTATTCCTGGGTCCACGTGTCCAGTGGTTCGATGGAGGGCTATGTGGCATCGACCCTGCTGGGCAAGAAGGGGCATGATAAGGCGGATGGCGGGGGTGATACGGGGCATGACACACCGGCCACACATGGGCAACCCGCTGTGCATGACAGCCATAGCCAGACGGCAACGCATTCCTCGAGTCAGCCTGCCAGTACTACGGGCGGGGCTCAGCATGCGGCTGCCGCGGGTGCAACACAGCACGCCGCCACGTCCACGACCCCGGCAACATCACAACACGCTGCGGCTGCAAATGGGCTGGGCGTGCCTCACTCGGGGACTTATACCGTATCGCCAAAATTGTCTTCCAAATTGCATAGTTACTATTCCAGCAGGGAGCGAATGCATACGTTAGGGCCGTGGGTCAGCAAGTTTGCAGCCATGGAGGGATTGAAATCCCCTGTAACCGTTGACAACGCCTTTATTACGAAACTCAAGGCATTCCAGAAGGCGCATGGCCTTACGCAGGACGGCGAGTTGGGACCTTCAGCCATTTCAACATTGATTCGTTCGGATACGGCCAAGGACCCGAAAAAACAGCAATACATGGATAATGCCAAATCATCGGCCTTTGCCATGACCGGACATTTCGAGACCGGCAAAAAGACTGCCGGCGGCATCCACGGTACATGGCAGGCCTATGACAGGGGGCTGTTGTCCTACGGATTCATCCAGTTTACCGTGGCATCCGGTTCTCTGCACAAGGTGATGCAGGCATACGTCAGAATGGGCGGTAGTAAGGCCGCAAGGATGCAACAGTACCTGAACGAGTACTCCAGCCTGAAGTCCGGCTTGCAACATTATTACGCCAGGGCGCCGAAAAACAAGCATGGGTATGTTTACAACTGGTATTCGAACCTCAGAAAGATGTATCCCAAGGGCATGGAATTCGGCGAGTTCCTGCAATCGCTGGGCAGTGACTCGATAATGCAAAAGGCCCAGCACGAGGTTGCCACGGGTTCGTATTGGAATACGGCACTCGGTGTTGCAGGGATGTTCGGCATTGAGTCCCAATTGGGGCTGGAGGCAATCTTTGACGCCACGGTGCAGCATGGCGGTGGCGGCGCAAAGAAACTGGCATACCAGGCAATGAATAGCGCAGTGGAGGTCAAGTCCGGGTTGGTGATTCCCAGGGGCAAGGTCGGCGATAAGACAGGGAACAGGCATATCAAGGTGATCAGCGAGGCGGCCTTTATTGCCAAATTTGCCAAGGTCAGGCTGAACAAGTTCGGCAGTGCCAGCGCTAACCGGGCAAAATATGTGCTGGACAAGGCACTGGCAGAGATGGGCCGGTAGAACTCGTGGAAAACCAGCAGTAAATCCCGCACGGAATCATTGTTTTGTTTGAGGGCAAGATGAAATATTTCATTGGCGTATTTGTGGTGTGGATGTGGTTGTTCATGCCTGGTACGGCTGTTTCCGGTACATTGATTACGTGTAAAAACGGCAGTTTCGTGGTTGGTAAAACAGCAACGGAGATTCCGTGCACCAGCGACCTTGCCGTGTTTAGAAAAAAGGCTTTTGCAGCCTGTGGCAAGGGTGTTGCAGTGATCGACACCAGTACGGGCAGGACCAGGATATTGCCCGGGACCAGGGGCGTGCACAGGTTGTTTGTGTTGCCTGACCGTGTAGTGGGCATGGACAGCGGCAAAGGCCTGTGGTGGTTCAAGGACGGGCAAGCGAATCGGGGTGTATTCAACGGCCGGTCTGTTGAGGAAATTACCGGCGGACACATGGCCGTGGCACCTGCGATGGCGCAAACCAGGACACGGGTGTTCAGGACTGCGATCCCGGGTTATGAAGGCCGGGTATGGGTCGAGGAGGCAGTTCAAGGTAAACACGCGGTTAGTCACTTGCGTGACGTGGTCAAGGCCTTGTATGGCAGGGGCTATGACGCAAAGGTATGGAAAAAACAGTACGGGGTGTTTACCGCCTTTGGTGATGACCCCGAAACATCGCGTTATATCAGGATCGCCTTTATGAGGCAGGATGCAAACGGCCTGGTTTACGCCGTGGAAGTGCCCTGGGAAAACCCGGTTTATCCCAAGGCCGGTTCCATGATTGGCTACATGGTTGTGGCCGAGCCCCATGGCAAGGCGCCCGTTGTATTTACCGGCACGGGGTTTCAAAGTCCCGGATCTGCCGGCTCTGTGGCGCTGGTGGACCAGGTCGATGCGCGCAATCTCGTTGCAGGTGGAGTATGTGCGAATGGCCTGGTCATCAGTGGTCATTATTTCGGATTTGACGGGCATGGGGCCAGGACTGTTGCCTGTGTGTCCGGGCAGGACATGGTTTTTCGGGCCATGGGCAACCCGGACCTGCATTATTTTGTTGATGTGGCAAACCGGGTGTCCCACTCAAAAACCAGGCAATGGACCGTCAAGTGCGCAGGCAATCGGCTGGACCTGACAGCAGGAGGCATGCATGCGCAGGCGGGGCGTTGCAGTGGTCGTGTTGTGGCATGCGGACACCTGGTTATGGATGTGGAGGACCGGGATGTGGAGGTCACGGACCTTTATACGGGGTCGCGATTCTGGTTGCAGTCATTCGGACGTCCGAAGGCAGCAGGCTGCAAGGACAGGCGCATGTGGGTGGCATGGAATTCGGCGAGTGGTCCGGTCGTGGCGTGGTATTTGGCTGGCCTCAGGTTCGAAGGTGACCTGATGGGGCTGAAAACCGGCAAGGACGCGGTGATTCCTGGTACCACGCAAGGCACATCCGGCACGGTTACCCTGGCAAAGGCATTCAACCCGGCCATGCCGATGGGGTTTATGACCAGGACTTTGAAATGTGCAGGGAATCAATGGCACACGGGCCTGGTTATGCCCATGTTTCCGTGGGGAAACCCGGCCGCCGTGCTGTCTGCCGATGGCCTGCCTCCGGTTGACCTGTACACGGTGGACAGGGTCGGTGGTGTACAACGCAGGCCGGTATCGTGGTCGCAATTTTTAAAGGACATGGGAAGCATGAAACTATCCGATTCCTATTCTTTCAAGTGTTCCGGCCACGGGATTAAGGTGAAACAGGGTTGGCATGGTTCAATGGGCAATTACGGTGGCATATCAGCGGTTGTCATGGAGCGTACAGGCAAACTGGTTGTGGCGCATTTTGGTTTTTTGGATTCGGAAAACTACCTCGAGGTAAACGGTTCCGTTGACCTGGACGCCAGAAAGTGGTCCCTGGAGGTAATGGAGGGTCAATCAGGGCGCGGTTTCAAACGCAAGGGCAGGCTGATCCTGGCACACAAGTTGGACAACCACCGCATGCTGGTCAAGGGTGTGACCTGTAAATACAAGGTGTTGTCCTGCGATAAACACGGCAGGGCCAGGCTTGCCAATATCAAGCAATGCCAGGTCCAGGGCAACGACGTAATCCTATCCGGTCAGGCGGATGGCAGGGTTTTGTGCGATTCCGGCAAGTGCGTGCTGGTCCTGTCAGCCCTGCCAACACAATTCGACAGCCTCTCTGGTCTGGTACATGTTCGCTCATCCGAATAATGACTGGAGTATTACGATTTGAAACAAAACCAGGGTTGTGTAACAATGTTTGTGTCAAAAAATCTGGGGGCTCCCAGGTTAGTTAACTGATACAAAACGCTTTACACTTTCATTAATCTTGCGAATTTGCAATCCATGGACCATCCAATTACAATCAACACAGGCCATGGTGGTGAGGAACATGAAAAAACGGCTGAAAATACCGTACGCAGTGGCGAATTTCGAGGAAATTCGCAGGGACAATTATTATTTCGTGGACAAGACCGCGTATATCGAGATGCTGGAACAGTACAAGGCCCCGGTGTTTCTGCGGCCCAGGCGGTTCGGCAAGACCCTGTTGTGTTCCTTGCTGGAATGCTATTACGACGTGCGGCGTGCGGATAAATTCGATGCCCTGTTCGGTGATACGTGGATCGGAGAACACCCCACGGAGGAAAAGAATTCGTGCATGGTGCTGCGGTTCAATTTTTCAAAGGTTTCAACCGGCAAGACCATTGATGAAATCGAGACCAGTTTCAACAACATAAACGGGACTGCACTACGTAATTTCATCAATTATTACAAGGACTTGTTTCAGGGCTGGCAGCCGAGAGGTGATAAGACTGCGGATATCCTGGAGGACATCCAGGGCAGGGTGGCAAACCACGGTCTGCCGCCGCTGTACATCATCATCGACGAATACGACAATTTTACGAACCAGTTGATCCAGTCGCACCGGGACGGGCTGTATCAAAATTTGACCAATCCGAACCAGGACTCGTTTTTGAAGAGTTTTTTCAAGGTGATCAAGGCAGGCCTGGAAAGCAACGCGGTCAGGCGCTGTTACATCACGGGCGTCTTGCCGATCACGATTGACGACTTGACCAGCGGGTTCAACATCGCGGAGATCATCACCCTGGACGAAACATTTACGTCCATGCTGGGGTTTACGCAGCCGGAGGTGGACGAATACCTAAGGGCTGTGTTCGATGCCTATGGATTCGATAAGGCCCGGCTGAACGAAATCCGGGTGATCCTGAAAAAATACTACAATGGCTACAAGTTTTCGCCCTATGCCGAACCCCTGTACAATTCCACGATCCTGACG
>WGCQ01000234.1 GCA_015493765.1 Deltaproteobacteria bacterium | reverse complement strand
GGCCCGCAGGGCCGTCCCGCAGCAGCCGCAGGCTGCGTCCCGACGCCCGATACCAGAGGCCCGAATCCGTGGCCGAGACCGAGACCGAGACCGTGGCCGAGTCCGAGACCGTGTGGGGCCGGCATCCTGCCGGCCTTTCCGTGGCCGTGTGATCCCGGTGAAAACGAAAGCCGTGGAGCGCAGGCGGCCTCGAGGGTGTGTAAAGTCGTTATATTATACAACATACAATTTGTCTTGTGTTATAACAGGCTGAATTTACACAATATTCGTAGGGGCGGGTCTCAGACCCGCCCTGAATTTGCCATCAAATCAACACCCTCTGCCTCGCCTGCTTGTAACCCAGGCCGCTGGCCTGGGACTCAGCGAATCCCTGTAACTGCCCTCGGCCTTCGTGCCAGGTCGAATAAAAGCCTTGTATCCCTGAAATCCTGCACCCGCAGCATCTCCTGCAGCGCATCAGCCTGGCCCTGGTCCCCGATTTCGATACATACCATGCCGCCGGGATTCAAATGTCTGCCGGCCCCGGTAACTATTCGTCTGATTACGTCCAGCCCGTCAGGACCACCCAGCAGTGCCTGTTTGGGTTCAGCCTTGACCTCCGGTGGCAGGGATTCCCAGTCCCCTGACCGTACATAAGGCGGGTTGCTGACTATCACATCGTAAGTGTTGTCCGGTGTAAGGGCTTCGTAAAGGTCGCCTTTCAAACACTCAAACCGCTCCCGGATGCCCAATGTGCTGACGTTTTTACGGCAAAAGGCCAGTGCGTGGTCATCAATTTCCACGGCAGTCACTGATACATCCTTGTTGTTTACAGCCACGGCCAGCCCTATGGCGCCGCTGCCTGCACACAGGTCCAGCATACGGTTCAACCCAGGCCGGCCTGCAAAAAAATCCAGGACTTCGTCCACCATGACCTCGGTCTCGGGCCTGGGCACCAACACGCCTGGTCCCACCTCCAGGTCCATTCCATAGAAGGCCTTGTGGCCCACGATATAGGCCACCGGTTCGCCGGCCGCACGCCTCGCCAGCACCTTTCTAAGGGGCACCAGGTCCTTTTCCTCCATTGGCATGTCATATCGAACATACAGGTCCAGTCGTTTCATGCCCAAGGCATGGGCAAACATCAATTCGCAGTCCAGCCTGGGGGTTGCGACACTTTTCTTTTTCAGAAAATCCGTACCCAGCACCAGGACATCCCGTAGTGTCAAACCCAAGTCCTACTCCATCTCAATGCATCACCAATCATATCAGCCACGGCAATCACCTCCGTCCTGTTCAGTACCCTGCTGGCCTGCCAACGCATCCTGGACGCGCCGGTCGCACCCTTTGCATATGCAATCAGGTGCCGCCTGAACATACGGGCTGCCTTTGCCTCGTCACCATGCAAGGCATCCACCAGCAGGTCGAAGTGCCTGACTATCAGGTCGCGTATAACCCCGGGCTCAGGCCTGTCACAGGAAAATACCCATGGCCTGCCTATGGATGCGCGGCCTATCATCACAGCGTCACAACCGGTCTGCTCGAGCATGGCTGCGGCCGTATCACAATCCACCACATCGCCATTTCCAACCACAAACGCACTCGTACTGTGCTTCAAAATCTTGATCTTGCCCCAATCGGCGCGCCCTGAATATCCCTGTGCCCTTGTCCTGGCGTGAATAGTAACCATGTCCACACCCGTATCGTCAACCAGACGCCCTACGCCCTCGATAATTCGTACAGGCGGACTTTGTTCGGACCACCCTGAACGGATCTTCAGGCTCAGCACCCCGGCGTGCCTTTCGCGCATGGCATGGAGGACCTCGCGCAGCAAACCCAGGTCATTGAGCAGGGCTGCCCCAGCCCCGGTCTTTGTCACCTTGCGCACGGGACAACCGGCGTTCAGGTCGATCCACTCCCAGCCCCGTGAACGTACCACGTCCACTGCATCAGCCATAACTGCCGGGTTCGAACCGAATAGTTGTAGGGCCTGGGGCACCTGAACAGGGTCCTTTTCCAGCATGGCCAGCGTCTTTTTGTTGCCGTACATCACGGCCTTGGCCGAAACCATCTCGCTGATTACCGCATTTGCCCCCATGGCCACACAGGTCCTCCTGAACACACTGTCACCCACACCCGCCATTGGAGCCAGAAACAACCTGCCCGTGAAAAACAGGTCTTTCAATCGAAAACCCGAACGCAGTTTTGATGTGTTGTCGGCAGATACCATGGAAACAGGCAAGGCCTTACTGTGGGTCATCATCGAACACAAGGCACCTGATCCCGGATACGCGGATATCATCGATCATCCAGCCACGATATGCATTCCGCATGCCATCCCCGGAATCAAATGCAAATCCCAGTTTGTAGCGTTTTCCGTTATACATTGAAATGTCCACCTTGACCTTCCGCCAACATGGCATACCCTGGCCGCTGGTGCATACGGTACCAGAATCCTGCTGTGCACAAAAATTCCGATTCAAATTCATAATGTTAAATCGATTCCCGTCCTCATCCTGGAGGAATACTGTCATCTGGTCCATAAGGGTGGAGCCACCGCCTTCGACCTCAAACGCAGTCCAGAAAGACAAACCGGACCAGGTGGCCCGCGTGAGGTCAAGTACATAGTCATTGGTTTCCAGTACATCACCGACTTGACGCGATTTGCCGCCTGCCATATCAGGACTGCATTCCCCGTCATTTTCCATGTAATTTCCGGTCTTGATGTTGCCAAACCACATGGCATTCCTGCCTTCATAAGGATAAGGTAACGCCCCGGCCTTTGGTATGCAGGCATTGCTGTCATTACTGGCGCATTTACAGCACTGGGGATCGTTGGCCTCGCAGGATTGTTCGGATTCCGACAGAACCACGCAGCCTCCAGGTACCTCCGTTGCAACATTTTGTATTGCCAGGTCATTATGTACGGGTTGCCAATAGACGTTGCTATCCGTGAGGCCGCCGCCAGCACTACCGTTACCCCAGGCTGTCGCGGATGTATCCATGTTTTCAAACCCATCCGCAAAACAGGTTGCCCGTTTGTCGGGATACACGGTAAAGTCGCGAATCAGAAGCCCCGGGTAACCCTGCTCATTATCCTGGATTTTGACGGTCCTTACCAGGTCGGGAATTTTACTCTGCGGGTCAAAGGCCAGTTTCAGTCTGAATTCCTGTACCTTGTGCACAGCGCCTCCCACATCGCTCCACTGCAATGGGAGTCCTGTCAGCGAGTAGTGTCCATTCATAATCACGGGCTTGATTGCCCCAAGCGTTTGTGTATTGCCGTCCTGGTCCACTGCAACAGGAAGAACATCCATCAGCATGCTCGGATTATGATTGAAAATAAACATTCTGCCCGCCACATTTACAGTGGATGCGGCATTTTTCTGGTCATCCAGCTTAATGCGTATCGGCCAATGTTCATTGTTCCTAAGTTCAGTTGCATACACATTAAATACACCGGTTACTATACGCTCATATCCCTTTGCCTCAACGGACATGCAATAGCCACCGGAAGGCAATTGCAATGGCAGCGTTTTCCCAAACGTGACACCCAGGGACAACGCCGGGGTCCCAAGTGTATGGCCGCAGTTATCGGACCGGTATATTGTCACCGTTGCATCACCCCCGGCCCTGGTGGCACCATTTACGGTCAAATCAATGTTTACCGGAGTACCGCAATAATCGTCAGTCACGCCATTGCAATCGTCATCCTTGTTGTTTCCGCATTTATCTTTGTCTGCCGGAGTTCCGGGTGTGGCACTGCAAACCAGTTTCGTGTGGTCAGAAGAGCATATCAGCTTACCGGATGCTTTGCATGCGCCTTTGCCCACTGTACAGGGCGCGCCTTTATCAGGCCACAATTCATCGGTTTTGCCGTTGCAATCATTGTCCAGGTCATCGCACAACGTTTCAGTCGCCTGGTAGCCAGGCACCTGCGAATAGTCACATTTCCAGCCGTCAATGCACACGGCCTGCACAAGCCGCGCATTATCACCACCGCACACCCCATCGGTTTTGCATCTGTGCTTGCTGCCCGGTTCGGGTTTGATTTCGTCGGTCATGCCGTCACAATCGTTATCCAGGCCGTCACAAGTGACCTCTATGGGTTCAAATGCCGGCTCTTGTTTTTGTACCGCGCTGTAATCACAAGTCCACTTGCCGGCCTTACACACGGCCTTGATGCTATCGGCGTACTCGGCACACACACCCTTTGCAGGACACGGATTCGGGTCCATGGTGGCAGGTGAGCGCACAAGTCCTTCATCCGTATGTCCATCACAATCATTATCCAGGCCGTCACATTCGGTTTCCACCGCCTCCCACCCGGGCACAGCACTGAAGTCGCACTTGACCTGTCCTTGTACGCACTCTGCGGTTATATGGTCAGCGTAATTTTTGCATATGCCCTTCAGGCAAAACCACTGTTTGAGTTCCTGTTTGGCCTTGTCGGAATGGTCAGGTACATTATTTTGTGGGTCCATTTGGTTGGGAATACAGTCGTGATCCGGGTCGGATTTGGCACTCAGGGTTTTGCTTTCCAGCGCGTTAATAATCCCATCGCCATCGTCATCAGGCGGTGTTTTTGCCGGTGTCCCGTCATCGTTGTATTTGACCTCCCGGCCGTCGTCCACACCGTCACCGTCCGTGTCCGGATTGCTGGGGTCCGTATGGTAATACGACTTTTCCGCCCCGTTTGACAAACCGTCGTGGTCAAAGTCCGTCAGGGAACTTTGACACACGGTTTTGATGCATACCCCTGATTCGCACTGGCTGTCATCATTACACGAACTGCCCACAAGGCGCAATTCCTTGGGCCTGCAACCCGCGAGCGTCAGCAACAATAATATGCTCACGCCTGCTGTCGCGGTCAAAAATCTATGACAAGCCATATTCTCCTTTAAAGAAACTGGTTGATGTCAATACCTTTTTTTCTGCAATACGTCATCAATCCCATTTTGGTCACACTACGCAATGCCCGTGCGGACAATTTCACACGCACCCAGCGACCCAGTTCCGGAACCCATATTTTTTTGCGCTGAATATTCGGATACTGCCACTTGATGGAATGATTGTTCGCATGCGAAACCTTATTGCCCCTGAGAGCCCTTTTTCC
The DNA here is from genome assembly GCA_015493765.1 of Deltaproteobacteria bacterium. Lineage (GTDB taxonomy): Bacteria > Myxococcota_A > UBA9042 > DTJE01 > S145-11 > S145-11. Next base: position 7,455 of record WGCQ01000234.1, on the reverse strand, counting down.
GGTTACCTGACAACGTGCCATTTTATCCTCCTGTCGCTGTAACTGTTTACAACAAAAGCAATTCATATTACTTGAAAATCAAAGTTCTGTCAAGGTCGCAGAGGCCCTCCCAAATACCTGGCTAAAATTCGGGGTTACCCCAAATTACCTGGCTAAATTCGGCAGTCGGGCACTGCAAGCGGCTCATCCACTTTGTCGTTGTACCCATGTATGCTCAACGTACCGCTAAGTACGCCTGCGCTCAAACAGGCTTAACTCCGCGTATCTGAACCACTTTCAGTGCCCTTTGTGCTCAAATTTGACCGGTAATTTTGGGGAACTCAGCCCACTTGCTTTGAGACGTCGATAGGACTACAATCACCCCATGTTTGACGGCATGCACGAAGAATGCGGGGTTTTTGCAATTTACGGGCACCAGGAGGCGTCTTTTATGACGTACCTGGGGTTGCATGCGTTGCAACACCGCGGACAGGAAAGCGCTGGTATGGCCGTTGGAGACGGCAACGGCATCAATGTGTACAGGCACATGGGACTGGTCTCGGACGTGTTCACCGAGGAACACCTGAGGGCATTGAAAGGTTACCTGGCCATAGGACACGTGCGTTATTCCACGACCGGCAGTTCCAGGCTGGTCAACGTGCAGCCGTTTTCGGTTCGCTCCAGGCAGGGGGCCATTGCATTGGCACACAACGGGAACCTGACCAATACGCGGGCATTGACCGAGGAGTTTTTGGGCAGGGGGCGTTTGTTTCACTCGTCCAGTGATTCCGAACTCCTGCTACACCTGGTGGCCGCACAAGAGACGTTAAACCTGGAGGATGCACTGCAGGTTCTGTTTGACAAGGCAGAGGGTGCATATTCCGTGGTGGCCATGACGCCAAAGGGCATCGCAGCGGTGCGTGACCCCAAGGGCTATCGACCTTTGGTCATTGGAAAACTGGATGATGCCTGGGTATTTGCATCCGAAACCACATCCCTTGACCTGATCGGCGCCACCTACGAACGGGAGGTCGAACCAGGCGAAATCGTGGTGGTTGACTATAATGGCTTTCGCAGCCACCGTTTCCCGCAGTCACCCAGGCTGGCCAGGTGTGTGTTCGAATTTATCTATTTTGCCAGGCCGGATTCCATAGTATTCGGCAAACCGGTGTACGAGGTGCGCAAACGGCTGGGCCGGCAACTGGCAATTGAAAGCCCGGTTCAGGACGCGGACATCGTGATCCCCGTGCCTGACTCGGGGGTGGCCGCCGCTATAGGCTATGCCCAGCAGATGGGTGTGCCGTTTGACATGGGCCTGATCCGTAGCCACTACGTGGGTCGTACATTCATAGAACCGGAACAGCGGATCAGGAATTTTGGCGTAAAATTGAAACTGAATCCCTTGCCCTACTATTTAAAAGACAAGGTCGTGGTGGTGGTGGATGACTCCCTGGTCAGGGGTACGACGTCGAAAAAGATCATCCAGATGTTGCGCGCTCGTGGGCCCAAGGCGATACACCTGAGGGTATCGTCGCCCCCGGTCACCGAGTCCTGCCACTACGGCATTGACACGCCCAGGCGTGAGGAACTGATCGCCAGTCGGATGGATGAGGAGGGGATCGCAAGTTTTGTCGGTGCCGATTCGGTACGCTACCTGTCCGTGCGTGGATTGATAGAGGCGGTCGGCGGCGATGGGACCCAGTATTGCACGTCGTGTTTTGGAAACGGCAGTGGTCATGGAATTACCGATGCATGATCGGGTTATAGACTTCAGGAGTGTGCGTTTATGAAACGAATCAATCGAATTTTGTTTATCTTCTTGTTGACCATCATGTTACCTGTGCTCTCGTTTGCTGACCCTGCGGACTGGAAATGCCCTGTGTCCATCACAAATGTGGCCCAACTAAGCATGGCCGCAAAAAATGCCGTCCGACTGCAAAAATGTGCCAAGGGGATGTCCCTGCTTGGGAGTGCAATCAAACTTTCCGTGGATACGGGAAATAACTATTGGGGGCACTTGCTTTGCAGCAGCCTGGAGGGGCGTCAGGACGTACCTGGCGCTATACTGGCGGACTGTGCAAAGGCGGAATTGTTTTTGGGCCGCATCAAGCAGGCCAGGTCCTTTTTGTCCCGGTTTATCAAGCAGGGTAAAGGGACTCGCAAGGCCTACATGCAGGCCGCTGCCATAGCGGACGGGAGATTTCGTTTCAAGGTCGCACAGTGGGTGATGCAAAAGTATTTGAAGGCGTATCCGCAGGACAAGGATGCATACTGTAAATTGTGCGTATATTACCTGAAAGGTGGCGATTTCGATAAGGCTGCGAAAACGGCAATCCTGTGGATTAAACAGGCGGGTATTGGGAACGCGCCTGCAAAGGAATGTGTGGCTGCTGCGCGTAAGTCCCTGGGAATGTTCCAGAAATACAAGGCCTACCAGCAGGTCCTGGACGTGGCGGCACAGATGCCCAAGGCCATTAATGGCGATTTTGCGTGCGTTCGTTACATTGTCACAGCAGCGGCAAAACTGAAGAAAAAGGACATTGCAAGGCAACAGGTAACCGCATTCCTGAAGGGCCGCGAGGGCAGTGCGGATGTGGTAAAAATCCTGAGGCTGCTGGTGGACCTGGACATGAAGGACCTGGCCTTCCGTGTGGCGGCCGGATTGAATGGCCGGGTGACCGCACCGGTGTATTTCCTGCGTGCAAAGGTCATGCTGGAGAAGGGCAGGCACAAGGCCGCACGCCGGGATTTTTTGCGGTATATCCGGCATTCCAAGGACAGGGAAAATGCCCTGATCGATGCGCTCGCGGAATTCCAGGACAGCGATTTTACCAGGGATGCAGTGGCATTGATACACAAGGCGTATCCTGGCCTGGTTCATACGGACACGGTGGCATTGCGCATAGGTTCCGTGTATTTTGATGCGGGCAAGCACAAGGAGGAATGGCGTTTTTACGTGTCCCACGCCAAAAAATTCGGCGGCAGCGCATTTATGTCACAAGTCGCATCCCGCTACATGGAGCGTTCTGACCTGAAAAGGGCGCAACAGGCGTATGAACTGGCTTTAAAAATGGCATCCGCGCCCAGGCAGAAGGCGAAGGTACTGATGGGGCTGGCCATGCTGAGCGTGCGCAAGGCCCCGCGTTTGCGCAAGGAGGCCGGCAAATACATCGATGCCTACCTGAAATTGGGGCAATACACGGCAAAAGACATCAATAAATTGCTGGGGCTGCTTCAGCGATTCAAGGCATCCAAGGGCTTGCGCGTGAGGTTGCTGTCAGCCGAAGTACAGGTGAATCCCAATGACAAGAAAAGTGCCTTGAAATTGTTGCGTTTACTGCTGGCCAGGGGCGACAGGAAGCAGGCGTTGAAGGTTATGCGCGGCCTGGTAAAGGCCGCAAGGAAGGATGCAAAACTGGCCATGCAGTTGTTTCGGATGGTCCGTAACGGTCGTCACGTGGGGATCCTGGACCTGCTGCGCGAAATGAGCGAACAGGGCGGGCATTATCCACCCATAATCCAGGGCTTGATAGGCATGAAATACCTGGGTGTGGGCAATATCTATGCGGCCAGGCCGTTTATGAAGGGGTTTTTGGCGGGCGAACCGGGTCATGGCCCCGGGATCAATGCCCAGTGGCGGGTGAAACTGGGGAATGCCCTGGAGGATGCCGGGGTGCTGGACCTGGCCGGGATTGCGTTTGAATCCGTACTGAAATACAGCAAGGACAAAAAACTGCGCAGCAAGGCAATCGACGGCCTGTTGGAGATATGCATATTCCAGCGGCATGATTGCAGTAAACTGGAAAAACTTAGCCTGAATGAGCCAGGTACAACGAAACTGGACGGCATGCTGAGCCTCGCCCGCCTGTACCAGGACAATTACAGGCCTGAAAGGGCAATGCAGTTGTACAGCCAGGCATACGCCATAGCGGGCAAGCATAGGGCGGATGTGATGGCGCGCATGGTGAGGCTGGCGGCGTCCATGGGGCGATCCGGGGCGTTGAATAACAGGATTACGGGGATTGTAAAGGCGTGCAAAGGTAAAATCGCCTGTATTAAACCCGTGGCGGATGCCTTTGCGAACTTGGGCATGTACAAGCGGGCCATGGGCATATTGTCGGATGCTGGTGTGACGAATCCTGAAAAGGTGGACGGGGTTTGCGTATGGTATTTGCGCATGGGCAGGGCGCAGGATGCGTATAAGTGCTTTGTTAAAAAGGATTTTGGTGTAAGTTCCGGTGGTCAGAAAAGCGACCGCGTGGTGACCAGGGTTTTCGGACAGGCCTTGGGCCTGATGTCGGCCGGCCACGCGGACCTGTGCATCAAATTACTGGGAAAGGCTGCCGGGATTTTTCATGCAAGGCAGTCCCTGCTGAAGGCATCGATGGCAAGCATAGAATGCAAAATGGGCAGGTTTGACGATGCCAGCAGTACAATAGAGGACCTGCTGCAACAGCCTGGCAAACTGAAGGCCATGAGGCTGGTCATGGATACGGTCACATGCATGATGGACAATGGCCGGGACCGGATGGCCATGAGGCTGCTGCATGCAATCCGGAAAAAATACCCGGACAACCCCCACGTTGCGTACCTGCTGGCCGGGTTACTCTATGACCGGCAAAAGATTCAGGAAGTACATGCCATGTGGGGACCGGTGATAAAAAAGAATGCCATGGCGGCTATGAGTGGTGCCATCCAGACCGCTTTTGACCATGGTGACAATGCGTGGGCCGTCAGCCAGGCAAAAGCGGCCCTTACTGCCCTGTTTGCCAAAAACCAGGTGCTCGATAACTCAAGCATGCAAATGATTGGTTTCCTGGTGGACCGTGGGGCCGGAAGTATGGTGGCTGATGTACTCAATGCCGCGGTGGCTGCAAACAGGCCTGACCCCGGGTTCCTTGACAGTGCCGGCAGCATATATGCCGATATACTTGGAATGAACGACAAGGCGGTGAAATGCTTTGAAGGGGCCATCAAGGCCAATGGTCCGGTCGAGATCCAGCGGGAACTGGCGAAGGCCTTGTTAAATACGAAGGAACGGGACAAGGCATTGGATGCACTGGCAGCCTACATCAAGGCTGCGGGTCATGGTAAATCCGATACCAGGCTGGGACGTTTTGCAGCGGTGGTAAATTCGGACATACCTGATATTACCCCCCGGGAATTGGGGCGGTTGCTGAAGGTGGTACAGGCCAAGGATAGCCTGACGGCCGGTGCGCACATGCTGAAGGCCGCTGTATTGCTCAGGGCAGGCAAACAACAGGCTGCGTACCGGGAATTGCGGCAGGCGTTATCGCCATCAGCGGCGTTGAGGCCCAAACTGCCCAGCCTTTCCCTGTGGTCGAAGAGATTTTTACACCAGTCCTTTGCCGCAGGACAGGGCCAAAGGCTGGTAAAATTCCTGGATGGCCTGCCGTGGTCCATTGCACTAAGCGGGATGAAGGCCAGGGCATTGTGTATGCTGGGAAATTACAAGGCAGCCGGGGCCGAGGCTGACAAACTGGCCCGGGGCAAAAACCGGATTGGGCTGTTCGGGAATGTCAGCGCAGGGACCATCATGTTGGAATGCGGTGATTTTGCAGATGCCTTCAGGCTGGCTGAAAAGGCCACGCATGCGCAGGCCATGAATCCTGGCGTCTTTGCCAGGGCAGTGACCATATTGCTGAAATCCGCGAGGACGTTACATCGGACTGTTGATATTAAAGGGCTTGTGTCCACCGCGTTGAAGCGTTTCGGGCCTCAGGCAGCCGTGTATTCTTACCTGGCATCGGCTTTTGTCAAGGCCGGATTACACAAGGAGGCCGCAAAAATGTTGGCCAGGCGTATGCAATACCCGTTTAAGGAGCGTAATAGCATGGTGCTGAGCCACCGCAAGGCGACGGCATTGAAGGTGCTGACCCAGGCATACATGGCCGGTGACAGCGACATGATGAAAGAGGCACTGAAGGTCTTGCACGAGCCTGGTATAGACCTGAACCTGGCACTTGGGCGGTTGCAGGATTTTTACGAAAACCGGTTGCTGTTTGCCAGGGCGCACGATGTAGCGGCGCAGCGGCTGCATATGTTGCCTGCCCAGACCGGGCTCAGGTTGCAGATGTTGTCCTATGACGCCCTTGAGGACGATTGGAACAACGCGAAAAAAGACATGTCGGATTTGCTGCGTATGAAGGCGTCTGTGCGTTTCGTTGCCTCGGGACTGCTGAAGGTCCTGAATGCCGGGAATTTTTCCATGGTGTTGCGGCTGGCTGACCTTGTGCAAAAAGCAGGATACAAGGGCACGGACATACAGGCTGTACGTTTCACCACGTTGCTTGCCATGGGCAAGACTGCCCAGGCCAGGGCAGTGCTTTCCCATATGGACGACCGTGTTGCAGGTGTGCTGGGGGCACTGGCGGCCCAGGACCCCAGGTATTCCTTGAAGGGGCTGAACGCACCTGGCGTGAAGCAACACATGTCCGTGATTACTGCATGTCACCTGTCCATTGACGAATGCGATGCCAGCCAAATCAATACTTGCCTGGAAGGCCTCCGGGCCATGGGTGTCGATGGAACGGGCCAGGCCTCCAAATTACTGCTATACGCCCTGCAGGAGGGCTGCAACACGGGCATCCATGCCCTGTTTGGCTTTGTGACACGTCCCGGTGTGAGCCAGTCCCAGGAATTTGCATCAGCCCTGAACCTTGCCAATACGCCGGTGGACGTGATCAACCGCCTGCCTGCCACAGTACGCAAGGAAATCGGAGGCTTTATTTTGAAACAGGTAGGTCACGCGTTGCGGCTTCAACCGGAAGAGGCTTGGTATTATTCCGTTATGGCGACTGCAAAAGGGTTTTCAGGCGACTGGCACGCTGCCATGGCCTACCTGGATAAGGCATTGACCTGGTTCGGGGGGAATGCCCTTTTGATGAACAATACCGCGTACCTGTTGTCGTTGCTGAACATGTGGCCGCAGGATTCCCTGAACCTGGTCAGCAAAGCCAGGATCCTGGACCCGTCACAGGATTCGTATTACGCCGAAACCGAGGCGTGGGCAATTTACAAGGCTGGGCACAAGAAACAAGGATTGAAAGCGGAATTGAACGCGGTCAGGTACATGACCAGGTCCAGTGGTGACGGGATCAGCGAGGGATTTTACCACCTGGGCCTGATGAACCTTCAACTGGGTCACATCACACAGGCACTCAGGGCCTTCAGAGTATCGCAGTTCCTGTATCCTGACAGTATTTTCGGCAGGCGTTCTTTCCTTATGCTGAACAAATTATTGAAAAGGGTTAATCCTTCGGGTAAATAAACCCAAATTACCTGTCAACTTTGATGGACTCGTAATAAATCAAAATCGGCAAATCCATATCTAATAAAATCAAAGGGTTACAGAGGGTAAAATGACCAAAATCGGACTTTTTACGAGTCCATCAACTTTGAGTACAAAGTACGCCGAAAGTGGTTCAGATATGCGGAGTTAGCCCTATCGTACGT
>WGCQ01000233.1 GCA_015493765.1 Deltaproteobacteria bacterium | reverse complement strand
GGGCATCCATGTCGTATTGAATATCCATATCCGGCAGGGCATCCAGGTCGGGTTGAATATCCGGGTATGCATCGAGAACCTCGTTTCCGTCCGGTACACATGTGTCATTGATCTCAGGTTTGACGTCCGATGGTGTGACATCTTCCCCCCGGATGTCCGGTTTTACATCCGTCCGGATGTCCGTTTTTGCATCCACCGCATCCCGAACAGTCCCATCAGACGTGTCCATCGTTTCCTTTCCCGTATCTTTACCTTGATATGGCAGGCTCCCCCCTCCGGAGCACCCCAATGAAATCAACAGGAGCAAACCTGCGCCAAACCAAAGACTTTTTAATAAGGCCATACGCTTCATTTTACAACTCCTTGGTTAACTCTCCTTTACTCATCGGTCTAATGAGGTCAAAAAATTATATGGATTCTGACATCAAAAGTCAAAAGTGCTGAGGGCACCCAAATTACCTGACTGAATACGGTGACAAAAACGGTATGAATTTTAGGTGGTAACGTGGGCCTTATTGTCCGCCGTGCAAGGGTAATAACGACAACACCTTTCGCAGGATCGGACCGGTGGGTATGCCCCTCAGTTCCTGAATGCTCACTATGCGGCCCAGACCGCCCAGCGCCACCTTGGCGGACAGGAAGCCCTGATCCAGTCGGACCCTTACGTATTTCGGATAGGCAATGCCCAGCAGTTTGCGAATCCGGTTAACCCCGATGTTCTCGTGAAACGGGTCCACCAGGTCCAGTGCGTCCAGCAGGTGCTGCCTGCCGATTCGAATCAGGTGTATCCTGCCGCTCAACTCCTGGTTGCCCAGGGACAGGTACAATGCAGCGTTGGCATCGAGCCTGGCCTTGCCCTTTGTGGGCCTCACACCCGTTACCCTGCCCCGGAAATACACCCTCGTGTCCCTTGCGTCGTACTGGAATACAACCTGGCCCGCTATATGCCCCTGTCTCCATCCGGCCTGCAACTGGTCCAGGCTGAACACGTTGCGCAGGACCCTAAGGTTCCCGGCCAGTGGTCCCACCCGCAATGGCCCCACCCTCAGCCTGTCCACGGCCATGTACGCCTGTTTTGCCAAAAACGCGTGCATGTCCAGGTAGCGAACCAGTGTGTACAGGTTGGCCTTCTTGCCTGCAATAAAATGAATCCCGTTCTTTCCAACGGCAAATTCCTCGACCACAGGGACCTTGCCGCGAAGCCCCCGAATTTGCAGGTCCCTGGCCCTGAAGTTTACGTCCCTGGCATCCATGGTCATTGATATACGAAACAGCCCCTGGTCCGGCGATTCCACCCGAAATGGCACGGTGATCCTGCCCGAACCCCGGCCCAGAGCCAAGGGCAGCCCTGCCATCACCTGTTTCAGTTCCCCCGTCACATACAAGGTCTTGCGCATCGCCAGGTCAGCAACCCTCATGCGCGAGGCGAGCAGCCCTGCAACCACACCATGTAACACCAGTGACGTGCGCGTACCCTGGTTCTGGATTACCATTTTGTCCAGTTTTGCATCCCGTCCCAGGGTGGTCTGAAGCCCGATACTGAGGTTTTTTATCGGAAAAAACTTATCAACATACCCGTGCAGTTGCGCAAGTCCGGCCAACATATCCAGATCCAGGCTCCCGGACCTGTTAAGCCCCCGTGCATGTGCCCGCAACACTAACGCAACACCCCGGGCATCCAGGTGACGCCCCTTTAGTTTCACCCCTGTGTCCGGGATCGACAGGTTGAGCCGAGCCGTGCCCTGGTCGTGTCCGGCCTTTGTTTTTAGGCTTAGCGTGGCCGTGGGCAAGGTGGCCTCCATCTGGTTCAGCCTGATGCGTGCACCTTTTATGGTTACGGACGTTTCCTGGTCCAAGGCAATCCGTTTCAGGTCGGAAAACGATTTCACTGCGGAGGCCCGGCCCTTTGTGCTGGCGTGTACGCTGATGTCCCCAAGCCCTATGGTCGTGGCAATGGCCCTGGGTATGAATGCCCTCATCGTGTCCAGCGCCTTCATATCCAGCCCTGCGTCCCATTGCACATGTCGAAACGTGCTGTCAGCGCGTACATCCAGGCCCAGTTTCATGGGATTGCGTCCGTTTTTCCGCGCGGTCAACAGGATATTGGCATGGACCCGCCTTGACCGCCTGATTGATGCCTTGATGTCGGCGTTGACCTGGTCCGCAATCCTTCCGGCCTTTAACGCCGGTCTTTGCATACGCAGTGACAGCCTGCTCCATATCCTGCGCCCTGCATCCATGCCGGCCTTGCCCTTCAGCATCACGGTCGGCACACGCAACCAGTCCTTGCCCAGCCTCGCACCCAGTCCCTTCAACCCGGCGCCGATAGCCGCATCCACGACCGGATTGGACGAAAATACTCCATGCGCACGACCATGCACCGCAATTGCAACACTCATCCTGCCAAGCGGCAGCCCCAGCCTGCGTACGCCGCCGGGTAAAACGTCCTGCAAGGCCGCCAGGTGGCCACTTTTCAACGCCCCATCCATCCTGACCAGGTCCTTGTGTTTGTCCACCCGTATGTCCAGGCTGAAAGGTACCGTGCCCAGGTGTACATGCGCCGTACCTGAGGACATGCGAGGGTCCTTTTTATTCAGCACTACATCCGACACATCCAGGTGTAGCCCTGCATCCGTCGGGGTAATCCCTATACCCGGGGCATTGACCGCAAGCCCTTTCAGTGTCAGGTCGGCACTGCCCTGCATGCGTCCCTTGGGCTGTGCAGGTAACAGCATGCCCAGGGCCATGGATTGCGCCCGGACGGTCAGGGGTTTTTGACCTTTTATCCGGGGCGCCATACGCAGGTGCAGTCCCGCCGAACGGATGTTGCCCCGCACGTGCCTGCCATACACCAGGGCATCCATGCCAATCGGCGGCAGGTCCAGGCCTGCATCCAGTTTGTCAACCACTGCGCTCAGCCCGGATTTTTGCGACACAGCCACCCTGGATACGCCCAGGACAACCTTGGTTTTTACATGGGAGTCCCGGTCCTCGGATGCCGAAATCCGAAAATCCAGTCCCGTGATGGTACTGCTGAACCCGGCCTGCTGTACGGCTGCCCGTTTTACCAGAATGCGTGCATGTGCAGGTTGCCGGAGCATAAAAAACGGCGGACGCCCTGAAACGGCCAGTGCAGGGACATGAAACCGGACATCGATGCCCGCGACCTGGCCGCGCCCCTTCAGTATCGACGCCAACAAGGTGTCCACGGACCGCGTGGAATGGGCCCGGATGTCCAGGTTGTGCACGAACGCAATCACGCCCTTGACAGGCCGGTCCGGCAATTCGATTTCGGCTCCTGCCCCCATCACCCCGCCCAGCAATGCCAGCCTCTTCAAAACAATCCTGACTTTTTGATGCTTTTCGTCAAATTCCAGGTTCACCTGTGCCCGGGCCAGGTGCCTTTGCCGCAATAATTTTTGCACCCTGTCGGGCAGGGTCTTCATGCCCTGGTCCTTCAGCCCGGAATCCACGCTTAATGCAAGGTTTTGTCCCCCCAGTTTTCCCTTGAAATTCAAATAGATATGTGCGGTTTGGCCATCCAATCCAATGCCTATTGGACGTCCTTTATTACTGCCAATTTCCAGCAAGGCCTGCTGCGTGCCGCCCGCTGCCAGCAGGTTTCCCTGCACCTGCAAACCATCCACCGTCACCTTTTGTACCCCGCCACTGACCTTTACCTTCAAAAATTCAAAGTGAAGGTCGCTGATGCGTAGTCGCCGCAGATCTAATCCCAGGTTCCCCAGTTTCAAGGCCTGTGACAAGGGCACCTTTTGTTTCGGTTTTGTCGAAGGGAAAAGTATATCGAATGCGGTCCTGCCCTTGGCATCCTGCACCACGTATATCGATGGCTGGTCAATGGTAAGCCAAATCCTGCGCCTGTTCGAGTCAAGCGACGCCAGGTTCCACTTTACTGCAATCCTTTTGACATCCGCCAGGTCATGGGCATAACCCTGCAATTGCGGTGGATTTTGAACGCTCAGGCCATCGATTGTGATTCCGTGTAACAGGTCCAGGTGCAGGGACCGGAAATCAGCATGTATGCCGGTTGACTTTTGTAGCCTGTCCAGGATCACTGACTTGACCGCTGGCGAGTCCAGGTGCGTCAACACGAGGTATACAAAGGCGAGTACCACCACCATGACAGTAAACACCACGCCCAGGCCCCATAACAGCCACCGGTGCCGGCGTCCTACGGAAATTTTCTTATCCATTTACCTCCACCATGTCGGACCATATATTTGCATATTTTGTGCGGTTAATAAAGCCGTGACCGTGGCCGTTGACCGAGGCCGAGGCCGTGACCGTTGGCCGTTGACCGAGTCCGAGGCCGTGACCGAGGCCGAGTCCGAGGCCGTTGACCGAGGCCGAGGCCGTGACCGTTGGCCGTTGACCGAGTCCGAGGCCGTGACCGTTGGCCGTGTGGAGCGCAGGCCGTACGGAGGCCATTGAAAAAGTCGTTATATTACACAACACGCAATTTGTATTGTAATGTAATGCCCTGAATTTACACAATATTCGTAGGGTCGGGTTCTAAACCCACCCTGAATTTGCCATCAAATCAACACAGTCAAGGCCGCCTGCGCTCCACGGTTTTCGTTTTCACCGGGATCACACGGCCACGGCCAACGGTCACGG